>JAZKYW010000259.1:0-11459 GCA_045612325.1 Candidatus Limiplasma sp.
CATCGAAAAGATCCGCAACAAGTACCCCGACATTCAGCTCTTCGCCGGCAACGTGGCCACCGCCGCCGCCACCCATGACCTGATTCAGGCCGGTGTGGACTGCGTGAAGGTGGGCATCGGCCCCGGCTCCATCTGCACCACCCGCGTGGTCGCCGGCATCGGCGTGCCCCAGCTGACCGCTGGGGCCGACTGTGCCAAGGAAGCTGCCAAGAACGGCGTACGCGTCATCGCTGACGGCGGCATCAAGTACTCCGGCGATATCCCCAAGGCCATCGGCGCAGGCGCTTCCGCCGTTATGCTGGGCCCCCTGCTCGCAGGCGTTGAGGAAAGCCCCGGAGCCGTGGAAATCTACCAGGGCCGCTCCTTCAAGGTATACCGCGGCATGGGCTCCATGGGCGCTATGAGCGCTGCTCAGGGCTCCAGCGACCGTTACTTCCAGGAGAAGAACAAGAAGCTCGTTCCCGAAGGCGTTGAAGGCCGCGTACCCTACAAGGGCGTCCTGGCTGATACCGTCTACCAGCTGCTGGGCGGCCTGCGCGCCAGCATGGGCTACTGCGGCACCCCCGATATCGACAGCCTCCGTCGCGATGCCGAGTTCATCCGCATCACCGGCGCCGGTCTGCAGGAGAGCCATCCCCACGATATCCAGATCACCAAGGAAAGCCCCAACTACTCCCGCATGGACTAAGCAGGGACTTCGCCCCTGCACCCCGTCTCCTGCCTGCGCTTTTGCGCAGGCAGGGGGCGGGTCTTTTTTTGTGCTTGCTCGTACCTTTACCGCCGAAGGTCAAACAACGACCTTCGGCTCGCTTGGCGGTGTTTTCTTTCTTGACAGATGTGTGATGAGGCCGTCGGTCGGCGGAGGGCCTCCCGACTCGCACACACATCGTAGGGGCGGCTTTCACCCCATCCGCCCCTACATTGAGCCCCCTATTGACACAAACCCCTATCTGTCGTAGGATATCAACAATCCTGTTTTTTGGAAAGGAAGTTATCCCATGCTTCATTTTGAATGTGATTACGCCTGCGGTGCAGCCGAGCCGGTGCTGCGCGCGCTGATCGAGACCAATAACGAGCAGCATTGCGGTTACAGCGAGGACGAGATCTGCGACCGTGCCCGCGAACTGATCAAAGAAAAGTGTCAGGCGCCCAACGCGCATGTGCATTTTGTGGTTGGCGGCACGCAGGCCAACCTGATGGTCATTGCCGCCACGCTGCGTCCCTTCGAGGGCGTTTTGTGCGCCGATACCGGCCACATCAACGTACACGAGACCGGCGCTGTAGAGGCGACAGGCCACAAGGTGCTGGGTCTGCCCAACACCAACGGCAAAATCAGCGCTGCGCAGGTGCGCGCCGCGTACGAAGCCCACATCGCCGATTCCAGCTTTGAGCACATCGTGCGCCCCGGCATGGTATACATCAGCCATCCCACCGAGCTTGGCACGCTGTATACCCGCGATGAACTTCAGGAGATGAGCGATACCTGCCGCGAGCTGGGCCTGCCCCTGTTTGTGGATGGCGCCCGTCTGGGCTACGGCCTTGCCGCCATGCCCGATGTGGACCTGCCCTTCCTGGCTTCCGTATGTGATGCGTTCTACATCGGCGGCACCAAGGTGGGTCTGCTCTTTGGCGAGGCCATCGTCATCAACAGCGACGAGGTGCACCGCTACTTCCGCTACCACATCAAGCAGCGCGGCGGCATGCTGGCCAAGGGCCGTCTGCTGGGCGTGCAGTTTGAGGCCATCCTCAAGGATGACGCATACGTCACCCTCTCCCGCACCGCCAATGCGTACGCGCAGCAAATCAAGCAGAAGTTTGTGGCTCACGGCTGCAAGCTGTACTCCGATACCATCGCCAATCAGGTGTTCATCATCCTGCCCAATGCCATTTGCGAAAAGCTGGCGGAGAAGTACTGCTTCTCCGTGTGGGAAAAGCTGGGCGATGAGACCGCTGTGCGTTTCTGCACCAACGTGACCACCAAAAAGGAAGAAGTGGATGCGCTGCTTTGCGACATCGACAAGGCCTTTGCGTAAAACTGAAACAAAAAACGGAACGGATGTGTTTATCCGTTCCGTTTTTGTTTTGCGCATCAGCGGCAGGTGCTGAGATGGGCGGTACACTCGCCTTTGTATACAAAAGCAAGGCGGTGCAGAGGTCGGGTGCACAGCACATAGAAGAGCTTTGCGTAGAAGCGTTCATCGGGATAGACGGTGCTTTCGGCGTCCGCAATGAGCACGCAGTCAAACTCGAGGCCCTTGACAAGGCTTGCGTCCATCACCTGTACGCCGCCTTCAAAGCTATCGTCGCCCTGAAGAACGAGCCTGACTTCGGGGATCATTTTTTCCAGCTGCTTAAAGAGTGCCTTGGCGTCCTTTTCGGTTTTGACGATGAGGGCGATGTTATGAAAGCCTTCCTTCTGCCAGTCCGCCACCTGTCGGGCGATGACATCGGGGCGCTGCTTTTCGTTTTCCAAAGGCAGGTCGGCAGGCTTGGGGCCGTGGCGCAAAACGGGCTTGGCCTCGCCTGCGCCCTGCACGGGGTGGCGCGCCATCACGGCAAAGGCGGTCTGCATGATTTCGACCGTGGAGCGGTAGGCGGTGGACAGATGCGCCACATGAGGCTTTTTGTCAAAAATGCCTTCGCCGAGCGTTTCCCAGCTGCGCAGGCCCTCATCGCCGTAAATGCCCTGACAAAGGTCGCCCACAAGGGTGAAGGCGTCGGTGGTAAAGAGGGCACGGAGGGTCTTTACCTGCAGGGGGGATACGTCCTGCGCCTCATCGATGACTACATGGCGGATGTCCGGGCGCTTGATATCATACAGCGCGCGGGCGATGATGAGCAGCGCGGGCAGGTCCTCAGGCGCCGCGCGCTTTTTGGAAAGCAGGGGAAGCGTGGCGTCCGCAACGGGCTGCCATGCGGGGTCTTTGGCGCACATCTCCCCGATGTAGGCCGCGTATACCTGCAAAAGCTCCATGCTGCCCCATTGCCCGTCAAACTGTTTGAGGAGCTGCTTTTGCATATCCTTGAGCTGCTGCTTGCGCTCATCACGGGCATCCAGCAACTTTTTGGCGCGTTCGCGGCGCTCAGGGCTGTCGGGCATCAGGCGCAAAAGCTTATCCAGACGCTCCTGCGTGATGGCTTCCAGTTTTTCTTCCACCTGTACCATGGCGCGCTTGATACGGTCTGCCACCACGGCGCGGGTCTTGGCAAAGCGCACCTGCAGCGGGAAGTGACGGAATTCCTTAAGGAAGTAGCGTTTCAAATCATCCGCGGTCAAAAGCACGGTGCTGCCAAGCTTGATGTTGACCTTGGGGATGCAATCCTCCTCCCACTTGGCAAGGAAGGCGTGCAGGTCATCCCAGCGCTGAAGCGCGCCCTTCATGCGCAGCACGTCATCCAGCGCGTCACGCTGGGCTTTGGTCATGTGCAATCGCTCGCTCAGGCGGGCGGACGCGGTCAGCTTGGGCATCTTTTTGCCAAGCAGCTCACGGCACAGCTGCTCAAAGGTGGTTTGGGGCACTTTGTCCACGCCAAGGTCGGGCAGCACGCGGCTGATGTAGGAAAGAAACAGCGGGTTGGGCGCGAGGATGAGCATCTGGTCGGGGCGGACGGTTTTTTGCAGGCGGTAGAGCATCCACGCGATGCGGTGCAGGGCGATGGTGGTTTTGCCGCTGCCCGCCACGCCCTGCACGCACAGGGGCAGCATGGGGTCGTAACGGATGACGGTATTCTGCTCCGCCTGAATGGTGGTGACCACCTCGCGCAGACGGGCGGTGGTCACCTGCGAAAGCGCATCGGTCAAAAACTTCTCCTGACCCACAACGCCCGTATCCTGCATGCTGATGAGCTGCGCATCCGCAATGGTGAACATGCGCTTGAGCGTCATTTCGCCGTGTACGGTGCCATCGGGCGCATCGTAATGCACCTGCCCCACCTGACCCGAGTAGTACAGGTTGGCAACGGGGCTGCGCCAGTCATGCACGGCGACCTGATACTCGGGCGTTTTGAGCACGCCCCAGCGGCCGATGTAGAGGGGCGCGTTGACGCCCGCGCGCATACCGCCCAGCGGCGGCGTGCCTGCGGCGGGGGTAAAGTCCAGACGGGCAAAGTAGGGGGAGCGGCTGCTCAAGCGCAGCTGATGCAAATTTTGCAGATTGCTGCGGGTGATTTGCATTTGCACGATGGCGTCAGAGGATTGGTCATCGTTGACGGTTACAAGCCTGTCGTTTCCGTCCGCTATGCCAAGGGCAAGTTCCACCTTGCGCTTTTCCTGCGTGACGGTTTCCAGCGTCTGCGTAAGATGCGCCTGTTCAAGTGTCCATTCCTGTTGATTCATGTTATTTTCACCTCCGTTTTTGATAGGATGCAGCGCTTTGCCTTCGTGCGCGGAGTTTTCGCAGAGGAAGGCAAAGAGTACAAAAAAACCACCGCTTGTCTGCAGGCGTGCCATGACGGAGGCCGCCCAAATGCAAAACATGCGGTGGCGCAGAGGTTTTGGTCACTTTTTTCGCTCAGGCGAAAAAAGGAGCAAGAAATAAGATTCGCCGCGCAGAGGGGTGAACCCTGCAAGCGGTTTGCGCTGCCCGTATTGACACTTTGTGCTTTGAAATGCTATGATAACCTTACCAAACTGTGCGTCATCCTTGTTGAAAAAGGAGCATCAAATGAATACGCTTACCAAGCTGCGTTCTATGGATTTTTCCAAAACAGAGCAGCGCATTGCGGATTTTATCATCCGCAACGCAGCCAATTTGTCGGATTATACCATCAGCAACATCGCCGAAGCCTGCGGCACCAGCAAGTCGATGGTGGTGCAGCTGTGCAAGGCGGCGGGATTCAAAGGCTACAAGGAGCTTTGCAGCCAGATGCTGGTGGAACAGGCCTTGAGCCAGACGCAGGATAACCCGCAGGAAACGTACGAGGACATCCTGCCCGGGTTTTCGCCTGCGCAGATCGCGCAGGTCATCATGCGTCAGGAGATCCTGTGCCTGCAGGATACCATGAACCTGCTTGATCCCGAGGCGCTTTCGCAGGCGGTGAGCCTGATCAAAGCCGCCGACCGCATCCTGCTGGCAGGCGTGGGTGAAAGCGCCCTTGCCGCGCAGGATCTGGATAACAAACTGGGGCGCATAGGCCTCTACAGCCGTTTTACCCCCGATGTGCACTGCCAGCTGCTGGAGACCACATCGCTTACGGAAAACAGCGTCTGTATTGTGTTCAGTTTCTCGGGACGCACCACCGATATGATCGAACTGTGTCAGCTGGTGCGCGCCGCGGGCGCGAAGATCATCGCTGTTACAAGGCTTGGGGATAACCCTGTGAGCGAGCTGGCGGATGTGCGCCTTGCCGTTGCCAGCATCGAAGGCGCGCAGCGCGTGACCGCCATGTCATCCCGCATGAGCACCATGAGCCTCATTGACGTACTGTTTGCCTGCCTCATCAGCGACCCCGATGAGCGCATGGCCCGACAGGTCTGCCGCAACACCTGCATCGCAAACCGCCGCAGAAAGTAGGAAAAACGCCATGAAAAAAAAGATCCTCTCCGGTATCGACCGCGTCTCCACCGTATCTCACCTGCTCAAAGGCCGCCGCGTGGGCCTGATGACCAACCCTACGGGCATCAGCCACGATATCGTAAGCACGGTGGATATCCTCCACCGCGATTTTCAGCTGACCGCCATGTACGCTGTGGAGCACGGCATCCGCGGCGATATTCAGGCGGGCGAGCATGTGGATAACTTTGTCGATCCCGAAACGGGCGTTACGGTGTTCAGCGCCTACGGGCAGAACAGTCATTTCACCGATGAGATGCTGGATGCCTTCGACGTGCTGGTGTACGATATTCAGGACATGGGCGCGCGCTTTTATACCTATATCTATTCTCTTGCCTACGCCATGGAAGCATGCGCCCGCAAGGGAAAAAGCATGATCGTTCTGGACCGCGTGAACCCGCTGGGCGGCGTAAAGCGCTGCGGCACCATCATCAGGCCCGAGTTTGCCAGCTTCGTAGGCGATTACGGACTGGCTACCCAATACGGCCTCACCGGCGGCGAATTTGCCCTCTATGTGAAGGATCATCTCAAGCTGGATGTTGACCTGACCGTTGTACCGTTGGAAGGCTGGACGCGTGATACCCTGCTTGACGAGACCGACCTGCCGTGGGTGGCGCCCTCCCCCAACCTGACCAACCTGCAGGGCGCGCTGTGCTACATCGGCACCTGCGTGTTTGAGGGCACCAACGTATCCGAAGGCCGCGGCACCACCATGCCCTTCCAGGTGATGGGCGCGCCCTTCCTCAACGGTGCGGAGCTGGAAAAGCGCATGAACGCGCTCAAGCTTCCCGGTCTGCACTTCCGCCGCACGTCCTTCTGCCCCACCTTCAGCAAGCATCAGGGCGTTTTGTGCCACGGCGTGCAGATGCACATTACCGACCGCGATATCTGCAACGCCTTTGAAGGCGGCCTGCACCTTCTGGAAACCGTGAAGGAACTGGGCGGCGAGCATTTCAAGTGGCTGGGTGAAAAGGAATTCTTTATCGATAAGCTTTTGGGTACGGATGAATTCCGCACGGGCAAGTACGACGCTGCCGGGCTGGTGCAAGCCTACTTAAAGCCCGTTCAGGAGTTCAGTGAAAAAGTCAAAGCCTACGAACTGTATCAATAAGGAGGAACGATACCATGGACATCCGCGCATTGACTCAACAGGATACCCCCGCAGCCGTTAAGCTGATGCAGCTGCTTTTTGACCGCGGTGAGATCCTCTACAAGCCCGTTACCGAGGAGGATTTCAACACCCGCTTCTTCGGCGAGTGCCGCTGGGGCTTCGGCGCATTCGAAGGCGATGAACTGATCGGCTTTGTGCACGCCGCCGCCAAGACCAGTTTCCTCAACAAGGAACACGCCTCCAACACCCCCCTGTACCTGACCATGATTCTGGTACACCCCGATTATCGCCGCAAGGGCGTGGGCACTGCGCTCATCGACCGCGTCAAGGCCCTGCGCACTGAGCTTGGCAAGCCCAACATCACCGTTACCGATATGAACCCCGTGCGACTGACGTGGCTCATCCCCGGCGCAAACGGTCATGACCACAACAACGCCCCCGGCGTGTATGAGGACGGCATGGGTTACCCCTTCCTGCTCAAGCAGGGCTTTGAAGCCCGCATGCACGAGGTGGCCATGTATGTGGATCTTTCCACCTATGAGTGGAACCCCGAACTGGACGGCATCATCGAGACCCTGAAGGCGGACGGCATTTACGTTGGATTGTGGAAACCCGGCATGGGCGAGGAGTACGACGGTATGTGCGACCGCGTGGGCAGCGAGTACTGGCGCAATGTGCTCAAGCAGGAGATCGCCGCATGGCACGAAGACCGCCCCAACAGCGACCCCGACCTGTGGGTGGATGGCATCAGGCCCGAAGGCCCGCGCCCCATTCTGGTGGCCATGAAGGATGAGCACATCATCGGCTTCACCGGCCCTGTGGGCAGGCAGCAGAGCGGCCGCGGCTGGTTTACGGGCATCTGCGTTGACCCCAACTTTGGCGGCAGAAGCATCGGCACCGTGCTTTTCAACATGCTGATGGTGGAATTCCAAAAGGTAGGGGCAGGCTTCTCCTCCCTGTTTACGGGTACCTCCAACCACGCGCAGAAGATCTATCTGCGCGCAGGCTTCGAGCCGCGCGCTCACTGGGCGGTCATGCGCTTCGAATAACGGGTGATCAAAAGACCTCCCTTTTGAAGGGAGGTCTTTTCTTATTCGCCGAGGATGATCCTGCAGGCTTCCTCGAGGGTTTGGGCGGCATAGGTGGCTTTGTGCTCCTGAGGGATGGGCTTGCCGTTGGTGAAGAGGAGGCTGTCCGCGCCTGCGTTGTTGGCGGCGGCAATGTCGCTGGTCTGGCTGTCGCCCAGAACAAGAACGCGCTTGGGGTCGGTCACGTTGACGATCTGCATGGCTTCGTAGATCATTCTGGGGTCGGGCTTGGATACGCCCAGCTCCTCGCTGATAAAGACGCTCTTGACGTAGGGCATCAGCTCGCAGCCGTTCAGCCTTGCGCGCTGGATACGGCTGATACCATTGGTCACCAGCGCAATGGGCATGCGCTCGCTCACGCGGCGGCACAGCTCCACCGCGTACGGCAGCGGCCAGCGCTGGCGGCCCAGACGCTCGATGTAGGTTTCGCTCAGGGCGTTGGCGTCCCTCTCAAGGCCCGCAAGGGCAAGGAAATCCGCAAAGCGGTCCACGCGCAGCTGTTTCTGGGTGGTCTCTCCGCGCTCAAGCTTTTTCCACTGGGCGGCGTTGGCCTGCAGGTACAGCGCGATCACTTCGGGCGTGTCGGGAATGTCAAATTGGCGCAGCGTTTCAACAATGGCGATGGATTCGCCCTTGTGAAAATCAAAGAGGGTATCGTCAAGGTCACAAATCAGCAGCTGGTATTTCATTTCTTTTTCCCCTTTCCAAATCCGCGGCGTTCAAGCACCTTGGGCGATGCGACCGAGAAGCCGAAAAAGCCCAGCGGCTCACGCACCGCGCGGTATTTGCCGTGTACATAACTGACCAGGTCCATGGCTTCCTCATTGATGGAGCCGTCGGGACGGAAATAGCGGTCGGCAACGCTCACCTGCTGCACCGCGCCGATGAACAGGTCGTGGCTGCCAAGCTCGATCACCTGATGCACCTTGCAGCTCAAAAACGCGGGCGCTTCGCCGATGCCCACGGCATGCTCAAGCCCGGGCGCGGGCACGGCGGTGAGGCCGAGGTGGGCAAACTTATCCACATCGCGTCCGCTCTTGACGCCGCAGAAATCCATGGCCTTGAGCAGGTCCTGCCCCACAAGGTTGACGGTAAATTCGCCCGTGCGGCTGATGATGGCATGGCTGTAGCGTTCCTTGCGTATGCTTACTGAGACCATGGGCGGCTTGGAGCATACAACGCCTGCCCATGCAACGGTGATCAGATTGGGTTTCACATCATTGGCCGGGTCGGCACAGCCCACCAGCACGGAAGGGATGGGGCTGAGATAGGTGGTAGGGCCAATGGTGCGGAAAAGGCGGTTTTCTTCCATCGGGATGTTCCCCCTTGTCAAGTGCTAAGGCTAAGTGTACAATGATTGAGCCAAAGTGTCAAATGTTGCAAAAAATAAAGAAAGGAAGATCGATTTGCAAACCATGCAGCAAACACCCTTTAATAATAGGAAGAAACGCTACCAATACAAGCACCGTTTGCCTCAGCGCAGGCGTATCAACTGGCTGCTGCTGGCAGCGATCGTGCTGGCGGGGCTGGTGATTTCCTATCCGTTTGTGGAGGCGCGCATGCTCAACGTGCAGGAGCACACGCTCTATGTAAACGGCCTGCCCTCCAACCTCAAAAATATCCGCATCGTGTATGCCTCGGATATCCACAAAAACGGCTGGTTCGGTGATCAAAAAATTGAGGATGTTTACCGCACGCTCAACAACCTCAGCGCCGATCTGATCATCCTGGGCGGCGATTACGCCACCGACAGCGACAGCGCCATCGCGTTTTTCAAAAGCGCCCCCTCGCTGCACGCGCGTCTGGGCGTGTATGCCGTTGTGGGCGATCAAGACCGAACCGCGCCCGAAAGCAATCTCACCCTGCTGACCGAGGCCATGGATGATGCGGGCATCGTGCCGCTGGTGAACACCGTGGAGCGCGTCAAGGTGGGTCAGAGCTACATCAACCTTGCAGGCGTGGATGACGGCTACAACGGCTTCCCCGATGTGGCGGGCGTTGCGCGTCAGGTGCGCAGGGAGGATTTTGTGGTGTTCGTCGGTCACAGCCCCGAATTGCTTTTGGAGGCGCAGAAGGTGACCGACATGAACGGCGATACCCACTGGTTTGACCTTGCCCTCTTCGGCCACACCCACGGCGGACAGGTCAATATTCTGGGCTGGTCGCCCTTCAAAAACACCTCCGACGAGCTCAACCGCCGCTACCTCACCGGCTGGATGGAGGAAAACCGCGCGGGCGTGCTGGTCTCCAACGGCATCGGCACAAGCGGCCTGCCCATCAGGCTCTTCGCCCCGCCGCAGGTGCATGTGATCACTTTGAAGGCAAGATAAGGAAAACCCCGTCGAAGCTTATGCTTCGGCGGGGTTTTTGCGCTCGCGGCGGGCCATGAACATGGCGGTGGAGGCGGCGAGGGCGAAGGCGGCAAGGCCGAATACGAAGGGCGTTTTGGGGCTGTGGGCGTAGAGCAGGCCCGCGAGGGCGGAGCCGAAAATGCTGCCGAAGGATTTGACGGCGTTGAAGGCGCCCATGACGAGGTTGCTGTGCTCGCCTTCGCCAAGCACGGCGGCGCGGTTTTGCATCAGCGGTACGGAGATGAAATAGAAGGCGAAGAACAGCACGTTGACCGCGATGAAGGGCAGCAGGCTGTCAAAGAGGATCACACCCACCATGGCGGCGGTGCATACGCCCATGACGCAGGCGATCCACGGGGAGATGCGCTTGCGCTTTAAGATCCACATGCAGAGGGTGGCGTTGGAGGCAAGGGAGATCACACCCAGCGCGGCCTTGATCACGCCGTTGTAGCCGGGCGAGAGCAGGAACTGATCGCGCAGGTAGAAGTTGAAGCACTGCTCAAAGGCGATGTAGCCCAGATTGCCAAGGCCGTAGGAAAGGAACAACAGCACCAGCGCGTGGGTCATAAAATGCCTGCACTGCAGGATGGCGGCAAAGGGATTGCTGCCGCGCAGCAGGTCGCGCTTTGTCAGGCGGGGCAGGTCGGGGGTGCTGTCATCGGCACAGATGAGGTACATGATGACGGCAGTGCCTGCCAATGTGGCTGCCTGCAGCCAAACAGGGTAGAAGATGTTCCACTCGCCCACCATGCCGCCCACAAAGTAGCCAAACGATGCGGATACGGAAGTGACGGTGGCGTTGATGGCAAGGTTGCGCCCGCGGTTTTCAGGGGTGGATGCGTTGACGGTGTAGGTGAGGAAGGATACATAGCAGCCGCCGACAAAAATGCCCGCCAGCATGCGCGCCAGAAGGAACTGTATCTCGGTGCGCGCAATGCCGAATACCAGCTGCGCCAAACCGTAACAGATGCCGCTGAGCAGAATGACCTTTTTGCTGGAAATGTGTCCCGCCATTTTGCCCCAGAAAGGCGAAAAGAGAAAGTTGAATGCCATCATGGCTGCAAGGGCAAGACCAAACATGTAATCGTTGAGCCCCAGCTCCAGAATGATGGCAGGCGTTACGGGATGCACAAAATTAGCCGCCATGTTAAACACAAACATGAGCGCAAAAAAATATCCAAGTCTGCCGCTTTGCTTTTTCATGAGCAATCATCTCCTGTGAGGTATGCGTGTGTATCTTACCAAAGGCAGGCATGGTAGTCAATAAGAAAGCCGAAGGCGCTGAGCCTTCGGCTTTGTCGGATGCGATTGTTTCTAAACGGCAACACAGCCAAGCGCCCGCCCTTGTCCGCAAAAC
>JAZKYW010000260.1:0-1881 GCA_045612325.1 Candidatus Limiplasma sp.
CCCTGCCCTGCCGGGCAATGCGGTAGACGTGCTGGCTATGAAGGTGGACGAGTTGAAATTCGTGACCGGCAACGCTGATGTCAACAACGGCGGCGCACCTTCGGGCATCACGGCAGCTTCCGCGATAGCCGCGCTCCAGGATCAGGCAGGCAGGTCGAGTCGCGACTCAAACAAGGCGGCGTACAGAGCTTATTCCCAGCTGATCACGATGGTGATCGAGCGCATTCGCCAGTTCTATGACAAACCTCGCCAGTTCCGCATTGTTGGCGCCCGCGGCGAGGAAACCTTCATCAAGGGATACACCAACGCAGCCCTTGTTCCTCAGCATCAGGGAATCGAATTCGGCGTAGATATGGGTTATCGCCTGCCGGCGTTCGACATCGACGTTCGCGCACAGCGGGAGACCAGCTACACCAAGGCGGCGCAGAATGAGCTGGCGATCCAGCTATTCCAGCTTGGCATCTTCAACCCGCAGCTGGCTGATCAGTCCGTCATGCTGTTGGACATGATGGACTTCAAGGGCAAGGAAGAGCTCCAGCAGAACATCTCGCAGATGGGCACGATGGCAATGGCGCTTACGCAGATCGCGGGTATTGCGGCTCAGATGGCCATGCAGCTGGGCGACCAGCAGAGCGCGGCGATGATCCAACAGATCGCGGCACAAGTCGGCGGGCAGGCCGTTCTCCCGACAACAGGTTTGCCTGGATTCGAGATGCCCGAGGCAGAGGCTACTGCTGGCGGCGTAAAACCGGATGAGCACCCCTTCGTGGAGAAGGCGCGCAAGCATACTGAGGAGGCAACGAAGCCCGAGTGATCAAGATCAACGTTAGGTGGATGTCGGAGCCCTGGCAAATGACTGTTACAGGCCATGCGGACGCTCCCCGGAACGCAGACGGGCATGACCTGCTGTGCTGCGCGGTATCGACCATCGTGCAGACGCTTGGCGTCAGCTGCGCCAGCCTGATGGACGTGAACACCACGTTCCACACATCGAAGGGCTTTGCGGACATCCTCGTCACCGACACCGAATCCCACTGGGACGTGCTTCTCCCGCGCTTTGAGATGGCGCTTGACGGGCTGAGGATCCTGCAGGCTCAGTACCCCGAGCACATCGAATTGGAAACCGAATAACGGCACCGGGCAGATGAGGGCTGCGACTCTCATTTGCCCCTTTTTTTGTGTATCATACGCGCGTAATCGGCGATTCTGCACGCCGGGGCGCCCCGACCTTACAGGGAGAAAGGAGTACACATGCAGGAAACGATTTGGAAGTTCGACCTGACCCTCTTTGACGGTGCTGGTGGCGCTGGAGCTGGCGCTGCTTGCGGCGGTGAGGGTGCGGGCTCGGACGCGGGCGTAACAGAGGGAGACGCCGTCCCCACGAATCCCAACAGAAGGAACCGAAAACCTAATCCTCTGGCCAATGTTCGCTACGGCAAGCAAGAAACCACGCAGGAAACCACGCAAGAGGCTCCTTCACAGGAGGAACAGACAGACCCCGACAGCGAGTGGAAGGCCGTCAAGGAGAAGTACAAAGACCACTTCAACGCTGACACCACCGCCATCGTACAGGAACGTCTGAAGAACTCCAAACAGGCTGAGGCCACCCTTGGCAAGCTTGCCCCGGTTTTTGAAGGACTGGGGAAGAAGTACGGCAAGGAGGCCAGTGACATCGACGGCATCATCGCCGCGTACACGGATGACGATTCGCTGTACGAGGAGGAAGCCGCAGCTGCTGGCATGCCCGTCTCCGCCTACAAGCAGCTCAAGGCGCTTGAGGCTGACAAAGCAAAGCACGAAGCACAGGAGGCCGAGTCGCAGGCTATGCGGCACATTCAAGGCCTGATTGCCCAGGGCGAGAAGCTGAAGGCAACCTTCCCT
>JAZKYW010000261.1:0-4238 GCA_045612325.1 Candidatus Limiplasma sp.
CTTTGCCTAAAACAGGATGGGTAGGTTTGCCTCGCGACACCCACTTTGCCTAAAACAGGATGGGTAGGTTTGCCTCGCGACACTTACATTATTCCCACTCGATGGTGCCGATGGGCTTGGGAGTCAGATCCAGCAGAACGCGGTTGATGCCTTCCACTTCGTGGGTGATGCGGTAGGTAATGTGATGCAGCAGCGCGTAGGGGATCTCCTCGATGGTGGCAGTCATGGCGTCCTTGGTGTTGACGGCGCGGATGATGGCCGGCCAGCCTTCGTAACGGCTTTCGTCCTTAACGCCGACGCTCTTGATATCGGGCACGGCGATAAAATACTGCCAGACCTTTTCGCTCAGACCGTTCTTGGCGAACTCCTCACGCAGGATCGCATCAGCCTCGCGCAGGGCGTGCAGACGGTCGCGGGTGATGGCGCCCAGGCAGCGAACGCCCAGACCGGGGCCGGGGAAGGGCTGACGGTATACCATGGCATGGGGCAGACCCAGAGCCTCGCCAACCACGCGCACTTCGTCCTTGAACAGAAGTTTGAGGGGCTCTACCAGTTCAAACTGCAGATCTTCCGGCAGACCGCCAACGTTGTGGTGGGACTTGACAGCCTTCTTGCCTTCGGCAGCTTTGATGGATTCCAGAATATCGGGGTAGATGGTACCCTGTGCCAGATAGGAAACGCCTTCCAGCTTGCGGGCTTCATCGGCAAACACGTTGATGAACTCGGCGCCGATGATCTTACGCTTGCGCTCGGGCTCGGAAACGCCGGCCAGCAGGCCCAGGAAGTGGTCGGTAGCATCCACATAAATCAAATTGGCATCCAGACCGTCCTTGAACATCTTGATGACGTCTTCAGACTCATTTTTACGCATCAAGCCGTGGTTAACGTGTACGCACACCAGCTGCTTGCCGATGGCCTTGATCAAAAGAGCAGCTACAACGGAGCTGTCAACGCCGCCGCTGAGGGCCAGAAGGACCTTCTTGTCGCCAACCTGCTCGCGCACGGCGGCAACCTGCTCATCAATAAACTGCTTTGCCAGTTCGGGGGTAGTAATACGCTCCATAGTCTCCGGACGTACGTTGCTGTCCATCATTCTTCTTCCTCCCGTATCATTGCGATTCGTTGGAATAGTGGTTTGGTTTACTGAAATAGCATACTCAAATCAGGGCTGTCTGTCAATATTTTTGTTGCAGGCGCTCAAAAAAACGCTGTTTTGGCGTATGAGTCCCATCAATTTCTGCGCGTATTTTTCCAAACTTTCCATCGTGCAAACAGACGGCTTTCCGCGGTAGTATTCAAGCGCCGCTGAGATGATATTTTGCTCCTCTTTCAGGTGCTCCATCCCCCACTCGCCGCCCTGCTCTTTGGACAAAACCGCGCCCTCCTGCACATAGGCAAGCACGCGGCAAAGGTTGAGCACATAATACACGGGATCGCGGCGGATACCCTCCTGCGCATCGCAGATGTCCTGCCAGGGCGAGTCGGGATAGCACTCCTTTGGCACAGGGGCAAACACGCCGCACGGCGGCGGGCCGTAAAGCGCGATACCGACCGCGCGCGTTACCGTGATATGCGCCGCAAGGTCCGCATCGCAACCGTTAAGTTTGCGGCAGGTGCCTGCAAGGTCGTCGGCATACTGCTGCCTGTAGGCATTGGAGTAATGAAGTTCATAAGGCGTGGGATACTGAAAGGGCGCGCATACCGAGCACAGCACCGCACTCATCTCAAAGCCTTTCGGCGGCGCTTGTTCATCCAGCGCAAGAAGGGCAGAAATCATCTGCTCCTTCTCCGTTTGCAAAAGCGGAGCATTGAGCGTTACCAGAAAATCGATATCGCTTACCTCGCGGCGGTAACAGCCGAATGCCAGCGAGCCGTGCACATAAATGCCCGCCAGTTTGTCGCCCAGTATACGCAGATACTCCGTTTTGATCCTTTGCAGCAGTTGTTGTTCGTTCACATCCATCACCCGTTTGATTGTGCCATATCCGCCGCTTCAAAGCAAGCGGAAACTGTTGGTACACTTGACACAGTACGCCAAAAATGATAACCTTAAAAAGCTGTCGGGCGGCCAGGCGATCGCGCAGCTTTTGCTGTGAGGAAAGTCCGGGCATCACAGGGCAGGGTGCCGGCTAACGGCCGGTGGAGGCAACTCCAAGGAAAGTGCAACAGAAATAAACCGCCCTTGCGCAAGCAGGGGTAAGGATGGAAAGGCGAGGTAAGAGCTCACCCGCGCGCCGGTGACGGATGCGCGCTGTAAACCCCACCCGATGCAAGATCCGAACAGAAGCGATACGGCGGCCTGTCGTGCTTCTAAAGAGATCGCTATGACCGTATGGCAACACGCGGCCAAGATAGATGATCGTCCAACGACAGAACTCGGCTTACGACCGCACCGGCAGCATATCTTCACACATGCAAAAGGAAGAGGCACAAACTCTTCCTTTTTTGATTGCTTCATTGCAAGCAATCGCGCAAATGTGGTATAATACAGGCGTTAGCGGGGGTGGGCTTTGCCATCCTCGCCCTGTTTGCGTACTCAGAACTTTTTTGCAAACCATATTAAAGGAGATAAACATGTATCTGATCGTAGGTCTTGGAAACCCGGGCGCCAAGTATGCGCATACCCGTCACAACGTTGGCTTTGACGTGCTGGAGGCGCTTGCCAAAAAGCTGAACGTATCCATCAGCCGTGAGCGCAGCAACGCCCTCATCGGCGAATGCTTCGTCGGCGGACAGAAGGTCATCCTCGCCATGCCGCAGACCTATATGAACCTCAGCGGCGAGGCTGTTATGCCCCTTGCCAACTTTTTCAAAATCCCGCCCGAAAACCTGATGGTGGTGTACGATGATATCGACATCCCGCAGGGGCATATCCGCATCCGCAAAAACGGCTCCGCAGGCACGCACAACGGCATGCGCTCCATCGTGGGCCTGCTGGGATACGAAAACTTCCCCCGCCTGCGCGTGGGCGTAGGTCAGAAGCGCGAAGGCTACGAGCTGGCCGACTGGGTGCTGGGCCACTACATCGGCGAGGAGCAGGAAGTAGCCGACAAGGCTTTCGCCGCTGCTGCCGACGCCATTGTGGATTACATCCAGAACGGTATCGACAGCGCCATGCGCACCTATAATACCAAGAAGGAAAAGAAAAAGAAGCCTGAACCCGTGAAGCCCGAAGAAGGAGCTGCCGAATGAACGAAGGCCTTTTTACCGCCTATTATGACCTGCCGCAGTGGAAAAAGCTGACCGACAACCTGACGGAAGGGCAATGCACGTCGCTCAGTGAGATTCCCGAGGGTGAGCGTCCGTTCTTTGCCGCCGCGCTGGCGCATAAGACGGGCCGCCCGGTGCTGCTGGTATCCGCCAACGAGCTGACCGCTCAAAAGCATGCGCAGGATATCGAGCGACTCACAGGCGGCGGCAGCGCTGTGCTGCCCGCACGCGATTTGCAGTTCAGCCGCGCCGCCATGAGCCGCGAAAGCACCTGGCAGCGTCTGAGCGTGCTGGACCGCCTTGTGCAGGGCAAGGTGAATGTGCTGTGCGCAAGCCTTGATGCGCTGTTGGACCGCTGTGCGCCCGCGGAGCGTTTCCGCAAGGCGGTCATCACCATCGGCGAAGGCGAACGCCACGCCCCTGACGCGCTCCTCAAGCAGCTGATGGAAAACGGCTACGAGCGCGTGCCCATGGTGGAAGGACAGGGCCAGTGCGCAATGCGCGGCTCCATTCTGGATATCTTCCCCGCCAACGCGCCCGACGCCGTGCGCATCGAGTTTTTCGATGACGAGGTCGACTCCCTCCGCCGTTTTGACTGCATCAGTCAGCGCAGTATCGCCCGCATCAAATCCATCCGTCTCTCCCCCGCCACCGAATGCCTCATCCGCGACAGCGAAGCCGCTGCCGAGCGTTTGAAAGCGGCGCTGGAAAAAGGCGCAGGCCATGCCATGGAGCAGGCCGAAGAGCAGCCCCTGTCCGCACACTCCACTTTGGAGGAGGACGGTCTGCCCTCGCTGGATGATTTTCTTTCCGAGTTGGACGCGATGGAATTGACCGAGGACCTGCTCAAGGAAGGCAAGTCCGCCAAATCCAAGGAAAAGAAGCCCGAAAAAGAAGAGGACCTCAACTGGAAGCGTCACATGGACGATGTGGAGCGTATCCGCGCGGGCCATACCATCCGCACAGCAACGATGTGGATGAACGTTCTTTGCGAAGATACCGTGACCGTTGCGGATTATCTGTCCTCT
>JAZKYW010000262.1:0-3114 GCA_045612325.1 Candidatus Limiplasma sp.
AAACAAATTCCAATTTGTCTGTTACCTTATATTGCTATGTGAAAGTGCGCTCCATCTCACCGCGCCAACACATTCCGTTTCTTAAACCATACAGCAAGAGCCTCCGGCAAAACACCGGAGGCTCTTGCTGTTTTCCATAATCGGTTCATTACATCCCCTGCCATCCGCTTTGCGGATGGCAGCATGGAGGGTGCAGGGACTCAGTCCCTGCCGGGGTCAAGGGGCAGCGCCCCTTGCGCCGTCCACAACACCTCCGCCTCCGTCACCACGTCATCCAAAAGCGCCATCACCATGGGCATGCCCTTGGCGGTTTTGTTCTGCATGAGGATCTCAGCGGAGTCGATATCGGTATGGGGGCTCATTTTCTGGCAAACGCGGATGGTCGCGCCCTCGGCGGGCACGAGGGTAACGGCGGCGAGACGGGTGCCGTTGGCGCCGTTTTTGTTGAAATAGAAACTCTTGAGGCCCTTGCCTGCGCGGGCCTGGGGTTCAAAGTCCATGTAGAGCAGACGTTTGGCGTAGCCGCGGTCGCTGAAAAGAACAAGCTGGTCGGTGGCCTGCGGCTGACCCGCCCAAAGCAGGGTATCGCCGTCTTCAAGGTTGATGCCCTTCACGCCGCCTGCAACACGGCCCTGTACAGGCACGCTGTCGGCATGGAAGCGGATGCACATGCCAGATTCGGAGAAGAGCAGGATATCCGCCGCCGCATCCATCAGGAAGAGCGCCTGAACGGTATCACCGTCCTTGAGATTGATGGCGGCAAACTTGGAGCGGCGCACATCGTACTCGCCCGCGGTGGTGCGCTTCACCTGACCGTTGCGGGTCACAAAGAGCAGGTCGGGCTTGGAGGCCAGTTCACCGGGCTTGAGGCACATGATGTGCACGGGCACTTCGTTTTCCTCAAGGCCTGCAAGCACGGAGTTGAGCAGCGCGCCGCGGTCCTTGGGCTTGTTCATCTCAGGCAGAGCGGAAACGCTGAGTGTGTAGCAGTTGCCGAGGTTGGTAAAGAAGTACAGGGTGTGGTCGGTAAAGGCGTCAAAGCGGTAAACCAGCGGGTCTTCCGCAACGGCGGCCTCAAACTCGGCTGCCTGCTTCTTGGCGCGCGGCGGGTACATGCGGCGCAGCAGACCTGCCTTGGAGAAGGTGACCAGCGCTTCTTCCGCCACCACTTCTTCCTTCTGGATGGCTTCCACCACGTTCTCGGTGGATACCAGTTCGGTGCGGCGGTCGTCGCCGTACTTGTCGGCTACAGCCTTCAATTCCTTCTTGATAACGCTCATCAGCTTGCGCTCGCTCTTGAGGATGCTTTCCAGCTCCTCGATGAGCTTAAGCAGAGCGGCGTATTCCTTGCGCAGGGTCAGGATCTCCAGATTGGTCAGGCGCTGCAGACGCATATCCAGAATGGCCTGTGCCTGAATATCGGTCAGGTCGAAACGCGCCATCAAAGCCGCCTTGGCGGTCTTGGGGTTTTCGCTGCCGCGGATGATTTTGATGACCTCGTCAAGGTTGTCAACGGCGATCATCAAACCTTCCAAAATGTGCGCACGGGCCTTGGCCTTGTCAAGGTCGTACTGGGTACGTGCGGTCACCACGTTCTTGCGGTGACGGATGTAGTACTTGATGGCACGCTTCAGGCTGAGCAGGCGGGGCTTGCTGTCCGCAATGGCGAACATGTTGACGCCGAAAGTGACCTGCAGATCGCTGTACTTGAACAGATAGCCCAGCACCTTGTCCACATCGGCGTCCTTGCGCAGTTCGATGACAGCGCGCATGCCCATGCGGTCGCTCTCGTCACGGATGTCATAGATGCAGCCCAGCGCGGCCTTCTTTTCCTCGCTCAGCTTGAGGATCTTTTCAAGCATGGCTGCCTTGTTCACCTGATAAGGGATCTCGGTGATGACGATGAGCTTGCGGCCTGCGCTGCCTTCCTCGATATGGGTGCGGGCGCGAAGCGTCAGCTTGCCCTTGCCGGTCTCATAAGCGGCGCGGATCTCGGGGGTGTTGAGCAGCACGCCGCCGGTGGGAAAGTCAGGGGCGGGCATGATGTTCATCAGTTCATCCAGCGTGATATCGGGATTGTCGATCTGCGCGACCACAGCGGAGATGGTCTCGCGCAGGTTGTGCGGCGGGATGTTGGTGGCAAGGCCGACCGCAATGCCGCTTGCGCCGTTGACCAGCAGGTTGGGGAAGCTGGCAGGCAGCATATCCGGCTCTTTGAGGGTATCGTCAAAGTTGAGGCGGAAAGGCACGGTGTCCTTGTCAAGGTCACGAAGCATTTCCGTGGCAAGGGGCGCCATACGGGCCTCGGTGTAACGCATGGCAGCCCCGCCGTCGCCGTCCACGGAGCCAAACTTGCCGTGACCGTCCACCAGCTTGCCGCGCATGCTGAAGTCCTGCGCAAGGCGTACCAGAGCGTCATATACGCTGCTGTCGCCGTGAGGGTGATATTTACCCAGACAATCACCCACGATACGCGCGCACTTGCGGTGGGGGGTATCGGGGTGGATAGCCAGCTCATTCATGGTAAACAGGATGCGGCGCTGAACGGGCTTCAGACCGTCCTCCACGCGGGGAATGGCGCGCTCCATGATAACGTGCTCCGCATAGGGGATCATGCTGTTGTGCATGACCTCCTCCATGGGAGAAATAATGATGTTCTGATCAACGCCAATCGGCGGACGGTCATCTTTCTGCTTGCGGGGCGGCATCAGTCATTCCTCCCTTCGTTCATCTGGTCGCTGATGGCCATGAAGCTGTCCTCGCGGTTAAAGTTGGCGTGCGCGCTGATGTATTCGCGGCGCGGGTCAACTTTATCGCCCATGAGGATGGTAACAAGGCGCTCCGCCTGAGCGGCGTCCTCGATGCTTACCTGCATCAGCTTGCGCTCGGCGGGGTCCATGGTGGTCTCCCACAGCTGCTCGGGGTTCATTTCGCCCAAGCCTTTGTAGCGCTGCAGCTGATAGCCCTTGGTGGAACCCTTGGTGATCTTTCTCAGCTCGTTGTCATCGTAGGCGTACTGCACCTTGCTGCCGCGCTGCACCTTGTACAGAGGAGGCATGCCGATGTATACATGGCCCGCAGTGATGAGCTCCTTCATGTAGCGGTAGAAGAAGG
>JAZKYW010000263.1:0-1745 GCA_045612325.1 Candidatus Limiplasma sp.
ACGATCCGACTTGTTCCCCTATCCTTATTACGCCTTCCCCTTGAGGGGTTTCCGGAGGGAAGCGTGTGCCCAGTGGGCACTTGTCCCGAAGGGACAAAGCGCCCCGCAGGAGATCAACCGAAACGAGCGGCGGCTACGGCAGTAGCCACCGCGACATTGAGGTTGCGGCGGCGAAGCCTTCCCCCCGCCCGCCGGAGGCCCAGTGAGCCCCTTGCTTACAAGTACAGGTTCATCAGCTCGGCGTCGTAATCCTTTTCACCGATGCGGAAGAAGCGGCGATAGGTGCCGATGCGCTCAAAGCCCATCTTTTCGTAGAGGGAGATCGCGCTGGCGTTGTCGGCACGGACATGCGTTTCGATCACGGAGATATCCTGCTTACGGGCATGGTCCAACAGCTGATTCAGCATCTGCGTACCGATGCCGCGGTGCCAGAACTTCTGGCGAACGGTGATGACGAGGCTTGCACGGTGCGCGGCACGTTCGCGGCTCTTGCCTTCAAGGGAGGCGATGGCAGCGATCTCGTTGCCGATAAAGCCCAGCAGCAGCGCGCTGCGGCCCGTCATGCTGGCGATGTAGGCGCATTCCTGCTCGATGGACATGTGGGCAAAGCCGTCCACGCCGAACATGAGGTTATCGCTCTCGCCGCCCGCCTGATTGAGGCAAGCGATGATGGCTTCAGCGTCATCGATCTTGGCGGGACGAATACTCAGGCGGTCCGCGCCGGTATCCACGTCCTCGGTACGGATCAGCTTGCGCTGGATCTTGCCGCTGACGGTCTTGGGCAGTTCATCCACAAATTCAAGGATGCGGGGATATTTGTAGGGCGCGGTAACGCGCTTTACGTGATTTTGAAGTTCCTTGCGCAGCTCATCGCTGGGCTCGTAGCCGCGGTTGCGGGCAAGCACAACGGTGGCCTTGACCACCTGACCGCGGTCGGGATGCGGCACGGGGGTCACGGCGCACTCCAAAACGGCGGGGTGCGTCATCAGCGCGCTTTCCACCTCAAACGGACCGATGCGGTAGCCGCTGGACTTGATCACGTCATCGGAACGGCCGATGAAGTTGAAGTAGCCGTCAACGTCACGCCACGCCATATCGCCCGTGTGGTACAGGCCGTCGCGGAACACGGCGTCGGTCTGTTCCTGATTGCGGTAGTAGCCCATGAACAGGCCGGCGGGATGCTTCTTGTCGATGCGGATGCAGATCTCGCCTTCCACGCCGTCCTCGACCTCGTTGCCCTGGTCATCCACCAGCGCGATATCGTAGGCCGGAGAGGGGCGTCCGGTAGAACCCTGCTTGGGCTCCATCCACTTGCTGGTCATCAAAAGCGGCGTAGTCTCGCTCTGACCAAAGCCCTCATGGATCTTGATGCCCGTGTGCTTGAGGAACTGCTCGTACACTTCGGGGTTGAGGGGTTCGCCCGCGGTATTGGCCCAGCGCAGGCTGGACAGGTCGTACTTGCTCAGATCCTCCTTGATCATGAAGCGGTACACCGTGGGCGGCGCGCAGAAGCTGGTAACATGATGCTTGGAGATCATCTCCAGCAGGTCAGCAGCGATAAAGCGGTCAAAATCGTATACAAACAGCGTAGCGCCACAGATCCACTGGCCGTACAGCTTGCCCCAGCCGGCCTTGGCCCAGCCGGTATCGGCAACGGCGATGTGGATATCCTGATCGCCCACGTTGTGCCAGTAGAAAGCGGTCACGGTCTGGGCCAGAGGATACGTCCAGCTGTGGGCGGCCAT
>JAZKYW010000264.1:0-8284 GCA_045612325.1 Candidatus Limiplasma sp.
AAGCTGTGCGGCGCATGTGCGCGGCGGCGAGGGGGCGCAGGTGTTTGAAAAACGTCTGCGCCTGACGGCTCAGCAACTGCGCTGCGACCCTTTGGAAGGCGCGGGCGACAGCTATGCCTTCGCCTGTGCGCAGACGTCTGCTTCCTGGGAGCAGGAGGAAGAAAAAACGGCGCTCGAAGCCCTGTTTGCAGGCATCGGTGCAGGCTCCGCCGCCATGCGCGAACAGGCGGCCGCTGCCTGCATCCGCAAACTCAGACCCGTTATGGAAAAAGCGCAGCAGGAAGCGGAAAAAGGCGGCAGGCTTTGCATGCAGCTGGGCATGCTTCTGGGCCTGATGGCAGGCATCATCCTGTGGTGAGGTGAGAAATATGATCGAAACGGATCTTTTGTTCAAACTGGCGGGACTTGGCGTTGTGGTCACGGTGCTCAGTCAGGTGCTCAACCGCGCAGGCCGCGAGGAACTTGGCACGCTTGTGACCGTTGCGGGATTGGTGATCGCTCTGTTTCTGGTGGTCAATCTGGTATCGGATCTGTTTTCAAGTCTGCAAAGCCTGTTCGCGCTGTAGTGACCATGGGTGTGTGGCAATATTTCGGGCTGGCAGTGGCTGCAGCGGCTGCCTGTGCAGTGGTGCGCGTGCAGCAGCCGCAGATGGCGGCGGTATGCGCCTCCGCCGCAGGGCTTATGCTGCTTGGCGCTGCGCTGGAAAGCGCGGGAGATATTCAAAACATGTTCGTCAGGCTCACGGCGCTGGCAGGCCTTCGGGAAGGCTATCTGCAAACGCTGCTCAAGGCGCTGGGCGTGAGCTATGCCGCAGAAGTGGCTTCACAGCTGTGCGCGGACCTTGGCGAAAACGGCCTGGCGGCAAGGGTGGGGCTGATGGGTAAATTATGCGTGTTCGGATTGAGCGCACCGCTGATGATGACCATACTGGAAATGATCCTGGAGCTTGCGCCGTGAAATGGTTGTGGATGGTTCTTCTTCTTTGCTTTCCGCTGCCTGCCTTTGCCGAGACGCTGCAGGAAGCCGCGCAGCAGCTGATCGCCTCGCTTGAGATGGACGTGCTGGGGCAGGCAGCCCGGGAGACGGGGTGGTTTGAAGGCAATGCTGCGGAACTGATAGCCAGACTTGCTCGCGGCGAAACGCTTCTGGATGCCGAAGAGCTGTGCAGATGGCTCTGGCAAAAGACGGCAGGCATCTTCCGCTCAAGCCTTTGGAGAATGTCGCGGCTGATGCTCCCCGCGATGCTGGCAGGCTGTGCGCAGTGGCTGCAAAGCAAAGAAAGCCCCGCGGCCAAAGCTGCCCGCTGGGCGGGTCTGCTGATGGCCATGGCATTTCTGACAGCTGACCTTCGGGAGCATACGGCGCTTTGCAAACAAACGGTCGAAACGATGTCTGATTGGATGGAGGCGCTTTTTCCGCTGATGGTGACGCTGCTGGCGGCTGTTGGCGGCACGGCTTCGGCGTCGTTTTATCAGCCGGCGGTGATGGCTGCGGCGGGCAGCATGACGACCCTTGTGGGGCAGGTAACCATGCCTTTGGCTGTAAGCGTTGCTGTGCTTTCGGTTGCGGGCAGCATCAGCGACGGGTTTCGGGTATCGCGGTTGTGCAAGCTGCTGCGGCAGGCTGCGTGCTGGTCCATCGGGCTTGGATTTACGGTGTTTATCGGCGTGATGACCGTGCAGGGCATCGGTGCTGCGGGGGTGGATGGCATCAGCATCCGCACAGCCAAATTTGCTATGGACAGGTTCATCCCCATCGTGGGCGGCATGTTTGCCGATACGGTGGATACGCTGGTGGGCTGCTCTCTGGTGGTGAACAATGCGCTGGGTGTGTTTGGCCTGATACTGCTGCTGGGCGCGCTGCTTGTGCCGCTTGTGCGCATGGCGCTGACGATGCTTATGTACCGCGCGGCGGCTGCGCTGATGGAGCCTGTGGCGGATGGTCCGCTCCTGAGAGCCATAGGCGGCTTTGCGGATGTTTTTCAATTGCTGTTTGTGATACAGCTCAGCGTTGGGGCAATGTTTATGCTGCTTGTGGCGCAGCTGCTGACAGCAGCCAACTGGACGGTGATGCTCAGGTGAATCAGACGGTGCGTCAGGTGGCGGCGCTTTCAGTGCTTTGGGCCATGTGTGAATTGCTGATTCCAAACGAAAAATACAGGCAGGCAGTACGGCTGACGGCGGGGCTGCTGGTGATGTCTGTACTGCTTTCTTCCGCAGGAAAGTTTTTGGGGAGCGAAACCATCGCACAGCCTGCGGTGGCTCGGAGTGAGACGGTCACACAGCGAGCGTATCTTTGCACGGCTCTTTCGGCAGCAGCCAATCAGGTTAGCAGTTACTGTGAGCACATGGCGCAGCGCGCAGGCTATCAGGCGGAGACTTGCGTCTTTCTTGCCATGGACGGAGCGGTGGAGCGCATCGAAATAACGCTGCGGAAAGACGGAAACGCGCTGCTTTCGCCCGAAGAACTTTGCCATACGCTGGCGAAGCAAATGGATATCGATGCGCAGCGCATCCTTCTGACAACGGAGGGCATATGAAAGGAAGCTTGAGCAAACTGCCGCTGTGGGTGGCTGCGGCATCGGCGGCCATTTTGCTTGCGCTGCTGATGCAGAACGGCAGAGGCGCAGGCACAGCCACGCAGCAGGAAAAGCGCATTGCGGAGGTGCTTAGCACAATGGCGGGAGCGGGCCGCGTAGAGGTCGCGCTGTTTTATGCGCAGGAGAATACGGGCTTTGCAGCGGCAGAGTCTTCTGTGCCGACCGGTGCGCTGGTCGTTGCGCAGGGTGCGGGGGATGTTGCGGTCAGGCTTCAGCTGATACGCGCGGTGCGTACCCTGCTGGGCTTAAATGAAAACGCCGTGGATGTGTTTGTAATGGAGGGAGAAACATGAAACGACCGAATGCTGAAAATGCTGCTTTGTGGGTCAGGTGGGGGATACTTGCGGTTTTGCTCGCAGCCGCCGCGTGGCTGTGGTTTGCAGAGGGAAGAACAGAGCCGCATGAGCCGCCCGAGCCTGTGCAGACGCCTGCGGTCTTGACGCCGAACGATGCACGTCTTAAGCGGGAAGCATCCTACGAAAAAGATGTTGCCGCGCTTCAGGCACTTTTGGAAAGCGGCGCGGCAGACGCTGCCACACAGGAAATGGCGGCGAAAAACCTGGCGCAGCTGATCGAAGAACACACAAGTGAGATCGCGCTTGAATTGGCCTTGGAGGAAGCCGGCTTTGCGGGCGCGGCGGTCATTGTACAAAACGGAGCGGTCACCGTCATGCTCTCCGATGAGCAGCTTACCGAAACCGTCAGTACCCAGATCATTTCGCTTTGCATTGCCCATACCGATGCAGGCGCGGAAAACGTGCGCGTGATGGGCTTGCACGCGGGCACATAAAAAAGAGGGCCGCCGAAACGGTCCTCCTTTTATCTGTCTGATTATTCTTCGATCTCGGGCAGCTCGTGTCCGATTTCTTTTTCTTTTTCGCGCTTCTCTTCCATGTCGATTTCCCAGTGCAGGATCTTGGTGAGCAGGCTGCGCAGCAGGATGACGGCAGCCAGCGTGCCCAGCTCGTTCCAGGATTTAACGATAACGGAGTTCAGAACCTCGCTGCCGATTTTGAATTCCAGACCCAGCATAATGCCCTGAGCAAGGTCGATACGGGTACGGGGATCTTTGCGGATGTAGCCCCAGAAAGCGCGTGCCATGCTGATGCAAATGACGGCGATGCCGACGACTTCGATCAGCATGATGCAGATCTCTACAAAATGTTTGAAGTGAAGATGAAGTGCCTCCATTGTGTAGCGTCCTCCTGTGTGGTTGTGATATAATCGCTGCGGGGGGATGCGACTTGTTACTTCAATTATACCTACATTTTCCGTTTTGTAAACGAAAATGTTTTTACTGTGATTTCTGCTCCGCTGCTGAAACGCCCGAAACCGTTGCAGCCTACTGCGAAGCTTTGCAAACGGAAATTCGTTTGATGGCGGGCAAATACCGCGACGCTCAAATCAGCACGGTGTTTCTGGGCGGCGGTACGCCTTCCGTTGTGCCTGCCGCACAGCTCAAGGCTGTGCTTCAAACCCTGCGGCAGTCGTTTGAGATTTTGCCCGATGCGGAGTTTACTTCCGAAGCCAATCCCGGCACACTGACGGGCGAATGGCTGGATGCAGCCGTCAGCTGCGGTCTTAACCGCCTGTCGCTGGGCGTGCAGGCGGCGCAGGACCATTTGCTTGCCCAAATCGGCAGGATACACACCGCTGCGGAGGCGGAGGCAGCCGTGCGCCTTGCACGCAGCCATGGCGTTGCCAACCTCAATCTGGACGCCATGTTTGGTCTGCCCGGGCAAACAGAGCAGGATTATCTGGATACGCTGCGTTTTTTCAAACAGCTTGACGCGCAGCACATATCCGCCTACAGCCTCATCCTTGAAGAAGGGACGGCGCTTGAAAAGATGGTCGCCTCGGGGCGCGTTCGTCTGCCCGATGAGGATGAAACGGCAGCCATGTATGAGCACGGCATTGAATGGCTGGTCAATGAAGGCTACCGCCGTTACGAAGTGAGCAACTTTGCAAGGAAAGGCTTTGAGTGCCGTCATAATCTGGGCTACTGGCAGGGCGAATGGTATCTGGGGCTTGGCGTGGCCGCGCACAGTATGCTTCCACCTCGGAAAACGGATGCTTTCAGCCTGCGAAAGGGCAATGCCTGCGATGTGAACGCCTATATCAGCGCTATGCGGCAGGGTGAAGAAGCGCCGCTTGAGACCCAAGAGGATATTTCTTTGAAGGACGCCATGTTTGAAGCGGTGATGCTTGGTCTGCGTACCACGGACGGTGTGGAGGAAAATCTTTTTGAAAAACGCTACGGTGTTTCACTGCGCGCCCGCTACGGCGAAAAGCTGGAGGCCATCGTACGCGATGGGTTGGGCGGATGGCAGAATGGCCGCTTCGCTCTCACGCCGCGCGGCATCGAAATTCAAAACGATGTGCTCGTGCGGCTGATGGATTAAAAAAGAAGAAAGAAGGATGCGTTCGCATCCTTCTTTTTTATATCTGCCTGAGAGGTACATCCTCCCAAACGGTGATGCCCCACTGCTTTGCAAGTGCAAGGGCGCGCTGCTCTGTTTTAACGGCCAGCAGACCTTCGGGCGTATGTGCATCACAGCCGAGAATGGCTTTGCAGCCTTCTTCGGCTGCGCATTCCCAAAACGCATTGCGGGGATAATGGCGGTTTTCGCCCAGACCCAGCAGATTGATTTCCAGCGGAATATCGCACGCGCGAGCTTCGCGGCACATTTCCGTCATCAGCTGCCTGTACACCTGCTCGTCACCGTGAAAGTTCAGCAGGTCGGGGTGGGCGAGATAGGTGAAGAAACCCGTATTCATAGCATCCATCACCTGACGGCAGTATTGGCGCAGGCGTTCCTCATCAACAGTGGGGGAGCCGCAATAGGGCTGATGATACTCATTGCCCGGAAAATGCTGACCGAGGATGAGATACTCCACCTGATTGTCCCTGAGCAGAGAGAGGGTATCGGCAAAATGGCCGGGATAGTACTCCATCTCAACGCCGAGGCGGATATCGATGGCGTCACGGTATCGGTCACGCAGGTCCAAAACCGTTGCGGCATACTCGGCGGTTTCTTCGGGCTTCATGCGGAAACCCGAGTAATATCCTTCGGGAAAACAGTAAGGCGTGTGGTCGGCAAAGCCCAGCGTTTTCATGCCGCGGGTGATGGCGGCTTCCACATATTCCTGCTCGGTGCCTGCTGCATGCCTGCAGCGCCATGTGTGCGTATGGTAATTGGCGATCATTGTAAAGCCTCATTTCCTTATATAGGGTGATCGTGTATACCCAGGCAGATATACCCGCAATATATCCCCTTCATCTATTGTAGCACATTTGCCGTACTGTGAACAATCGTTGAACTTAGGGCGAAAAAACAAAAAACGCTTGACAAAAACGGGCGGGTAGCATATGATATCCATGGTGTTAGCACTCGACTGAGATGAGTGCTAACAACCGAAAGAACAAGGAGGTGGCAGCAATGCCGATGGACGCACGCAAGTTTCGTATCCTGCAGGCGATCATTGATGACTATATCCTGACTGCCATCCCCGTTGGCAGCCGCACCATTTCCAAGAAGTACGATATGGGCCTGAGCTCGGCTACCATCCGCAACGAGATGAGCGACCTTGAGGAGCTTGGCTATCTGGACCAGCCGCACGTGAGTGCGGGCCGTATCCCCAGCGCCAAGGCGTATCGCCTGTATGTGGATCAGCTTTTGCAAAACGGCATCCTTCGTGCAGATGACGCTGCCAGCGTCAAGGACCATTTCGGCAGCCGTGCCCGCCAGATGGAGGACGTCATCAGCCGCGCTGCACAGGTGCTCAGCGGCATGACCAACTACACTGCGTTCGTCATGAGCCCCAAGGGCCGGGAGCTTCACATCCGCACGCTGCAGCTGGTGCCCGTATCATCCACCAGCGCTTTGCTGGTCATCGTTACCGATGGCGGCATCATGCGCGACACGGTCATCCGTGTGGGCAGCGATCTGGATTCCGATGCGCTGTATGCCATCAGCCGCATGCTTACCGAAAAGCTGAGCGGACGCACCATTTCGGAGGCGCTCACTTTGCTTCACGGCGTAACGGAACACAACCCCCGCGGCCAGCGCGTTTTGCAGGGCGTGACCGATTTTCTTGATGCGGTGGACGGCGACTCTACCAAGACCAAGCTTGCGCTCGGCGGTACGAGCAACATCCTCAACTTCCCCGAGTACAGCGATGTGGAAAAGGCCAAGGGTTTCCTCAGCGTACTGGAGACCAAGGACCAGCTGATCCGCCTTTTGGAAAATCAGGGTGAGATGGCGTTCACCGTGCGCATCGGCCCTGAAACGGGCATTCCCGAACTGAAGGATTGTTCGCTGGTAACGGCGAGTTATCATCTGGGCGACAACACCCACGGCACCATCGGCGTTATCGGCCCCACGCGTATGCAGTACGGCCGTGTGCTGAGTATTTTGAACGCCATGGGTCAGCAGCTCAGCGACCTGCTTGGACAGGATAAGGAGTAAGTACAAATGGTCAAAAAAAGCAGAATGCAAAGAAGGATGGAAAACGACGTGGAAAATAAGCCCGTGACCGAAGTAGAAACCGAAGTGCTCGAAACGGAAGATGGCGCTGCCGAGGCCGTAGAGACCGAAGCCGCTGCCGAAGTACCTGCCGTGAGCGCTGCCGAGCTGGCTGCCGCTGTTGCCAAGCAGGAGGAATACCTGAACATGGCCCAGCGCGTGCAGGCGGATTTTGAAAACTCCCGCCGCCGCAATCAGAATGTGCGCAAGGAAGCTTTTGACGAAGGCGCCCGCGCCTTTGCCACCACGCTGCTGCCCGTGATCGACAACATGGAGCGCGCCATCGCCGCCGCCCAGAACACCACGGACGAATCCCTCAAGAGCGGCATCGAAATGGTATACCGCCAGCTGTGCGAAGCTTTTGAAAAGCGCGGCATCACCGTGATCGAACGCAAGGGCGAAAAGTTCGACCCCAACCTTGAAAACGCCGTTATGCAGGGCACTCCCGAAGACGGCGAACCCGGCACCGTGTGCGAGGTCTTCCAGAAGGGCTACCAGATGGAAGGCATGGTACTGCGCCACGCCATGGTCAAGGTCGTTCCCGAATAACCGACCGCCTGCGGACGGTACATCCGCTTTATCATATACATAACCAACACCAACTACCAACCACTGCGCATATCAGGCGCAAACAGTTTTGAGGAGGATACAAACTATGTCTAAGATCATTGGTATTGACCTTGGTACCACCAACTCCTGCGTCGCCGTTATGGAAGGCGGCGAGGCTGTCGTCATCCCCAACGCCGAAGGCGGCCGCACCACTCCCTCTGTTGTAGCTTTCACCAAGGACGGCGAGCGTCTGGTGGGCCAGATCGCCAAGCGTCAGGCCATCACCAACCCCGACCGCACCATCATCTCCATCAAGCGTGAGATGGGCACCAACTTCAAGGTATCCATCGACGGCAAGAACTACAATCCCCAGGAGATCAGCGCCATGACCCTGCAGAAGCTGAAGGCTGACGCCGAAGCTTACCTGGGCGAGACCGTAACTCAGGCCGTTATCACCGTGCCTGCTTACTTCTCCGACGCTCAGCGCCAGGCTACCAAGGATGCCGGCCGCATCGCCGGCCTGGATGTAAAGCGCATCATCAACGAGCCCACTGCTGCTGCTCTGGCCTACGGCCTGGACAAGGAAACTGAGCAGAAGATCATGGTTTA
>JAZKYW010000265.1:0-2856 GCA_045612325.1 Candidatus Limiplasma sp.
CTTCCAAGGCAGGCTGCCTGAGCCTGGCCCGTACTATGGCCAACAACTTCGGCCGTGAGAACATCACCGTTAACTGCATCTGCCCCGGCTACGTTGTCACTCCTCTCAACGAAGAGTTCTTCATCGACAAGGACGGCAACCCCACCGACTACTACAAGCAGCAGTCCAAGGCTACCGCAGTTCGCCGTCTGGGCACCATCGAGGAGATCGCAGGCCCCGTTCTGGCAATGTGCTCCGACTCCTTCAGCTACATGACCGGCACCTACATTCTGGCCGACGGCGGTCAGTCCATCCCCGCTGAATAATCAAGGGAGGAGTTATAAATGGAATACGCAAACATTATTTATACCGTTAACGAGGGCATCGCTACCATTAAGCTGAACCGCCCCAAGGCTCTCAACGCTCTGAACTCCGAGATCAACGCCGACATCATGGCTGCCATCAACGAGGTCAAGGCTGATCCCTCCGTCCGTGTTCTCATCGTCACCGGCTCTGAGCGTGCTTTCGCTGCAGGCGCTGACGTAAAGGAAATGGCTGAGGCTACTCCCCGCTATGCCCGTGAGTTCTGCGGTCTGGCAATCGACATCAACAACGAGCTGGAAAGCCTGTCCATCCCCACCATCGCTGCTGTTGGCGGTTTCGCATTCGGCGGCGGTTGCGAGATGACCCTGGCCTGCGACTTCCGCGTTGGCGGCACCCGTACCACCCTCAGCTTCCCCGAGGTTGGTCTGGGCATTATCCCCGGCGCAAACGGCTGCGCCCGTGCCACCGCTATCGTTGGTCCTGCAAAGGCCAAGCAGCTGGTCATGCTCACCGAGATGATCCCCGGTAAGCAGGCTTATGAGTTGGGTCTCTTGAACTGGTATGTGGAAGCTCCCGCTGAGCTCAATGCCGCTGCCGCTGAGGCTAAGAAGGCATTCAAGGCCGGCAAGCAGACCTGCGCTGCAAACCTGGAAGAGCTGAAGGCTGCCAACAAGGCTGCTGAGGCTGCTGCCGCTCAGGCTGAGTACGACGCAATCTATGCCAAGGCTGTCTACGTTGCAAAGCAGCTCATGGCTAAGCCCGGCTGCGCTCTGGCAGCTGCAAAGGCTGCCATTAACAAGGCCGCCATCGAGACCGTCGCTGCCGGTAAGGCCGCAGAGACCACCGAATTCACCCTCCTGTTCAATACCCATGATCAGAAGGAAGGTATGGCAGCTATGATTGAAAAGCGTGCTGCCGTTTTCACCAATAACTAATGTTTCTCCGGAGACCGCCTCTTATGAGGCGGTCTCTTTGTATGGAGCTGCCATACCTTCCTATTTCAATCACAGCTATGACGGCGTTTTGTCCCCCTATGTTTCCGCCGGAAGCTATTTGATATCCCACCCCGCTACTGCCGGCGGGATTTAGGCGACCGAAGGAAGTACTCTTGAGTGCATTCCCCCTACAGGTCTGTATAAGATTTTCAATCGAGCATCGTAGGGCGGCTTGCCCTCAAGCCGCCGGTGGTACACAATACCGAGTTGTAATGCAGTGAAATACAACGCAGCCAGCTACCACATATCTGTCATTACGAGGAGCGAAGCGACGTGGTAACCCGTACTCCTTGCGGTACAAGTTGCCGTATCGCAAAATACAACGGCGAAATTGTACGCATTTGCCGATAATGATTTATAAATTGTAACTGTTCCCTGCAAGAAAAACGGGTTGCCACACCAGTGACATCAGTCACTGGTTCGCAATGACGGGTCAATCGTTACTCCCTGCGTGTGCGCCGGAAGCTATTTGATATCGCACTCCGCTACTGCTGGCGGGATGTGGGCATCCCGCCCTACAGGAATGCAAAACCAATCATCAAAGTCCGTCGGCAAAGCCGACACCGTATTTCTTCTTTCTTCTTTATTCTTTATTCTCTATTCTTTATTCTTTATTCTTTCCTCCCCTCCCTACGAATTGTTTCGGCTATGAAAGTGTCGATGTTCTATTTGAATGTTTTCGTTGACATTTCGCCATTTTCCTGCGATAATATCTGGTGGATAAGCATATATTGGAGCCGGCATTGCCGCTCCGAAAATTTACTTACAAAGGAGTCTTTACAATGGCTATCAAAACTATTGCCGTCCTCGGCGCAGGCCAGATGGGTTCCGGCATCGCTCAGATCGCTGCTACCAACGGCTACAAGGTCATCATGCGTGACATCAAGCAGGAGTTCTGCGACAAGGGCTACAACACCATCAAGACCGGCCTGGAGAAGCAGGTTGCTAAGGGCAAGACCACTCAGGAAGCTGCTGACGCTATCATGGCTAACATCACCACCTGCGTTGATCTGGCTGATGTTGCTCCCGCTGACTTCGTCATCGAGGCTGTTCCCGAGATCATGTCCCTGAAGCAGGACACCTTCAAGCAGCTGGGCGAGATCTGCCGTGAGGACGCTATCCTCTGCACCAATACCTCCTCCATGTCCATCACCGAGATCACCAAGCTCTGCAAGAACCCCGAGCGCTGCATCGGCATGCACTTCTTCTCCCCCGTTTATGCCATGAAGCTCATCGAGATCATCCGTTCCGACGTCACCTCCGACGCTACCGTCGAGGCTGTCAAGGAAGTTTCCGTTAACATGAAGAAGGTTCCCGTCGTCTGCCTGACCGACACCCCCGGCTTCATCGTTAACCGTTGCCTGTTCGCCTTCATGCTGGAAGCTATCCACGAGTATGAAGAGGGCGTTGCTACCATCGCTGACATCGACACCGCTATTAAGCTGGGTCTGAACCATCCCATGGGTCCCTTCGAGATGATGGACCTCTCCGGCCTGGACACCTTCCCCCATGTCACCGAGACTCTGGAGAAGCTGAATGTTACCACTTGGGCTTGCCC
>JAZKYW010000266.1:0-4366 GCA_045612325.1 Candidatus Limiplasma sp.
CTTTCTCCGTATTGTACAGAGCAATAGCGTCCATACGCTCAAACGCTTCAGCGCAGCGCTTTTCTGCTCTTTCTACCAGTTGTTTCATGATCGATGTTATCCTTTCATAAACGAATCGATGTGCCTCATAGCCGCATCAAAACGCTTTTCGGGTTCTTCGGTGATCCATACGGTTGCAGGCTCCGTTCTCAGCCAGGTACCCTGCCGTTTGGCATAATGCCTTGTATTGAGAACGATATTGGCAACCGCATTGTCGAGCTTTTCTGTTCCGTTGATCACAGGGATCAATTCCTTGTAGCCAATGCCTTGCATGGACTGCATCTGCGCAGTCACGCCGCTTTCCAGCAGCGTACGAACCTCTTTCAGAAGGCCGGCCTTCATCATCAGATGCACTCGCTTTTCGAGCCTTGCATACAAAACATCTCTGGGCATATCGATCGCCAGCGGAAGGACCTGAAAAGGCCTTTCGGGCGTTTCGATCTTCTGCGCGCTGATGGGCGTGCCTGTAAGCTCATACACTTCAAGTGCGCGAACAACGCGGCGAATATCATTGGGATGAAACTTTGCAGCCGATACAGGGTCAACCTGTTTCAGCCTGTCATGCAGCACAAAGCGTCCGTCAGGCTGCTCCGCAATCGCGTTGAGCCTTGCTCTGATCTTTTCATCGCCGCCGGCTCCGCCAAGCGAAAGACCGTGCATCAAAGCTTTCAGATACAGGCCTGTACCGCCCACCAGAATCGGCACTTTGCCTTCGGCGGCAACCGAAAGGATCACTTTTTCCGCCTCCGCCGCATAATCTGCAACGGCGTAATTCTCTGTGGGCTCAATGATATCAAGCATATGATGCTTGACAAGCTCCTGCTCCTGCAAGGTAGGTTTGGCTGTGCCGATATCCATCCTGCGGTAAATCTGCATGGAGTCCATACAGATGAGTTCACCGTGCAGGTGCTGTGCCAGTTTGAGCGCAAGATCGCTCTTGCCGCTGGCTGTAGGCCCTGAAATTGCTATCACTTGCGGCTTGACCATCTGTTACTCCTTACTGCACACGCTTAAAACGCTTTTCAAGAGCGTAACGCGTCATTTCGGTCACAATGGGACGTCCGTGAGGACATGTAGGCATGGATTCGCTCTTGAGCATCTCCTGCATAAAGCCGCGAATTTCGGTCTCACTCAGTTTATCGCCGCCCTTGATGGCTCGTTTACAGGCCATTTGGGCAACACGGCGGCGCAGTCGCTCACGCGTTACCTGCCCGCGTCCGGCTTGCCACTCGCTGAGTGCTTCCATCAAAAGTTCCTTGGGAGAATCATTCATGCCAAAGAACGTAGGGATGGCGTGCAGCGCGATGCTGCTTTCATCGAAAGGCTCTACCTCAAAGCCCGCCTCAGCAAGCACCGGAGCAAACTCCTCCACGAGCGTCATATCCACCTTGGTCAATGCAACAAGCTGAGGCGCAAGCAGTTTTTGCGAGATACGCTCGTTTTCAAAGCGTTCCATCATCTGGTCATACAAAATGCGCTCATGCGCCGCATGCTGGTCGACCATAAGCACTCTGTCGCCCGTTTCAAAGAGCCAATAGGTGTCAAACAGAATACCAACCATTTTGAGCGGCTGTTCCATTTGCTCCACAGCAGTCAAAACCGTCTGTTCGGCAGTTTCTTCCGCCGGTGTTTCAACGGCAGACTGAACTTTTTCAACCGCAACCATCTTTACAGGCTCTTCTGTTTTCACAACAGGCGCAGCCTTGATGACGGGTGCGACCACGGGTGCCTTGATTTCTTCCGCAGGCATCTTCTTTTCCTCGACCATTACGGGGACAGGCTTAACCTGAGGAACTTCTCTGCGAATCTCAACGGGTTTTGCCGGTGCAGGCGGAGGCATCACAGGGATGACAGCGGGCCTGAATACCGCTGCATTTTGCTTCATTGATTGGGACGCATTAGAAGGCGCAGGCACAACAACAGGCTTGAGCGTATCGATAACTTCGGCTTTTTTCTCAGACTGCTTCACGGGCGCAGCCTCGATTTTGATTTCAGCAACAGGAGCAGGCTTCACGACGTCCTGCACAAGGGGTTTAACTTCTTCCTTCACAGGCGGCTTATCCATGGCAACCACAGTAAAACCGCTCATTTCGTTAACAGAAGAAACTTCCTGCTGCTGAAAATTCAGCTTTGCACCGAGGCTTTCTCCGTGCATGGCGTCTCGCACAAGCGATTCAATCGCTGCAGCAATGGCAATTTCATTCTGAAAACGTACTTCCAGCTTATTGGGATGAACGTTGACGTCCACATTCTGACGCGGCATTTCCAAAAACAGCGCGCACATCGGAAAACGGCCTACCATCGTACGGCCTTCGCAGCCCTGCTCAAGCGCACGGCTCAGAATACCGCTGCGGAAATAACGACCATTCACAAAGAAGGATTGCTGCTGACGGTTGCCGCGGGAAAGTTCTCCCGTGCCTACATAGCCGCTGACGATAACACCATTCATATGGCCGCTGACTTTTTTCATCTGCTGGAAGGCTTCGCGACCGTAAATGGCATACAGCGCAGATTCAAGCTTACCATCGCCCGTGCTGTGATAAACCGTTTTGCCCTGGCTTACAAACCTGAAAGCAATTTCAGGATGCGAAAGAATCAGCCTGAGCATATAGTCCGACACCATTGCAGCCTCTGTCGCAGGCTTTTTAAGGAACTTGAGCCTGACAGGGGTATTGAAGAACAAATCCTCTGCAACGATGGTCGTACCTACGGGGGAAGCTGCCTGACGAATATCGGTAAACTCCCCCGCTTCCACCACGGCACGCGTGCCAAAAGGCGAATCTTGCGTGCGGGTGGTACAAGTTACGCGCGAAACCGCAGAAATGGAGGCCAGCGCCTCGCCGCGGAAACCAAGCGTATGAATATCAAAAAGATCTTTTGCTTCGGAAATCTTACTGGTGGCGTGTCTTTCAAATGCCATGCGAATCTGCTCGGCAGGAATGCCCTTGCCGTTATCGGATACGCGCAGGTATTTGATGCCGCCCTCACGCAGTTCTACGGTAATGTTCTTTGCGCCCGCGTCGATGCTGTTTTCGACCAGTTCCTTCACAGCAGCGGCAGGACGCTCGACAACCTCGCCCGCAGCGATTTGGCCGATGATCTCCTGAGACAGTTTTCTGATTACTGACATGTGTACTCCTTTACAGCTTGCGCGCTTTCTCACGCAGGCGGAAAAGAATGTTGAGCGCGTCCATGGGCGTTACGGAAAGCACATCCAGTTCACGCAGTTCATCGATCAGGTCATCCTGCGGCAGATGGAACATGTCGGTCTGCCTTGCCTCTTTCTTCTTTTTTTCAAGAATATTGGCAGAAATGCTTTCCTGATTGATATCGCTCACTTCCAGACGCGCCTGAATCTCATGTGCACGGGCAACAACAGGAGCGGGCACGCCCGCAAGACGCGCTACATGCACGCCGTAACTCTTGTCCGCGCCGCCGGGCATGATCTTACGCAGGAAAACAACATCCTCGCCGTGCTCAACAACGGAAATACAGTAGTTCTTGACGCCCTGGAAACGGCCTTCAAGCTCGCTCAGTTCATGATAATGCGTAGCGAAAAGCGTTTTGGCGCCGATCTTCTTTTGATCCAGCAGATACTCAACCACAGCCCATGCAATGGCAAGACCGTCAAACGTGCTGGTACCGCGGCCGATTTCGTCAAGGATCACAAGCGATTTGTCGGTCGCGCTGCGGAGGATGGCGGCAGTCTCGCTCATTTCAACCATGAATGTACTCTGACCGCCCGCAAGGTCATCGGATGCGCCGATACGCGTAAAGATACGGTCGCAAAGACTTACCTTTGCCTCACGCGCAGGTACGAAGCTGCCGATATGCGCCATCAAAGTGATCAGCGCCACCTGACGCATATACGTGCTCTTACCTGCCATATTGGGGCCGGTAATGATGAGCATGCGGTTGTCGGACATGTCCATGTCAACATCGTTGGGTACAAACGGCGCATCATTGACCATGCGCTCAACGATGGGATGACGGCCTTCAACGATATGCAGCACGCCTTCCTGATTGAGAACGGGCTTTACATAATCGTTTTCGCGCGCTACTTTTGCCAGAGACAAAAGCGCATCAGTTGTCTTAAGAGCAAGCGCATTCTGCTGAATAGCGCCGATCTCGTTAGCGATGGCTTCACGCACCTCGGCGAAAAGGTTCATCTCAAGGGACAGCGCCATCTGCTGCGCATTGGTGATCTTACGCTCGATCTCCTGCAATTCGGGCGTTACGTAACGCTCGGAATTGGCAAGCGTCTGCCTGCGAGTGTAGCGCAGGGGCACCATGTGCAGGTTGCTCTTGGTAACATCGATGTAATAAC
>JAZKYW010000267.1:0-2344 GCA_045612325.1 Candidatus Limiplasma sp.
TTCCCGCGTCAAGCGCTGCCTGAACGAGGGCTGTACCAGCTGCGTATGGGGTGAGTACGAAAGCAAATATACCGAGCAGTTGACCTTCAACTTCACCAAAGACGATGAAGCTGCACTTGACGCAAAGTACGATGAAGTCAAGGCAATGCTGGATGCCGCTGCCAAGTATGATCCCGCGCTGCACGCTTATGCAGAGACCGGTGAACTGGCAGATGCATACAAGGCGATTGACGCCGTACATACCGAGCTTTACGACATGGTTATGAACGCAATGTCGCAAAAGCAGCTTGCAGAGATTGCATACTACTGCGATATGAAAAATACCGAGCTGGAAGAAACCCATAAGTACATGATGGACTACCAGACCGCAGTTATTGCAAAGTTCTACACGCTGTCCCGTCCCTTCTATGATTCCTGCTACCGTGATTTCTACTACTACGGTATGACCGAGGAAGAGATCAACGCGTTCCTGTTTGACTCCGACGCGATCTCCAATCCCGAGTACACCGCACTCAAGGAAAGAAACAACGCCATTGAGGCTGAATTTCTGGCACTTTCCAACTCCGAGCAGAAGGCAAAGCTGCCCGAGCTGTACGAGGAATTTGCGGACAACAATAATCAAATGGCACAGCTGATGGGCTATGACAACTATCTGGAGTATGCGTACGAGAACGTGTACGGCAGAGATTACACCTACGAGGACGTTGCACAGCTTTCCGCATACGTCAAGACCTATCTCTCGCCCGTGTTTGCACAAGTTTATAAGACCTGGAGCAATCTGTCCGGTTATACTCAGGACGACCTGGATAAGTACTACGGTCAGGTACAGAAGCCCTTCTTTGAAATTCTGGATAGCAACACGCTGGTCAACGATTATATCGACCTGCTGGCGTTCACCTCCAATCCCAACAAGAACATCTCCTTCTCGGATGAGTTCAACAAGCTCATGAGCGACGGTAATATGTTCAGAGGCGATTACGAGGGCGCGTTCGTTACCACCATTCACTCCGAAAAGCTGCCCATTGCATATTTTGGCAAGGGTTATGATAACTGCTTTACCGTTGTGCACGAGTTCGGTCACTACATGAACGAGGTCTACAGCGCAGGCATTTATGATGATACCGATTATTCTCAGTCCTACGACCTTTTGGAGATGCACTCGCAGGGCAACGAGCTGCTGTATCTGTGCTATCTGGAAGAGCACGCAGAATACCCCGAGATCGCCTTTACGCTGATCAGAACGCACGCGCTGGTCAACATGCTGTATTCCGGCATGGCAGGCTTTACCATTGATGCGCTCGAGCAGGCAATCTACCTGGATCACTACGAGGGTCTGGGTGCTGACGAGATTATGGCAGACGGCACCATTTCCGCTGACGAATACGACACACTCTACAACTACATTTGCACCGATTACGGCGTGGCTGACGCACTGGAAGGCTACTGGGAGTACGGTATGACCATCACCTCTCCTTGCTATTACGTTTCTTACAGCGTTTCCGCTATTTCGGTTCTGCAGCTGTACGAGGTTGCCAAGACCGAGGGCTTTGACGTGGCAAAGGAGCAGTATCTCAAGCTGTTCACTTACGTGGATGAGAACCCCGCAATGGGCATGAATGATCTGCTGGGCTATGCAGGCATGCTTTCCTTCAAGGATGAGCAGCTGTACGTCAGCCTGAATGAATATTTCCTGAAAAAGTAAAAATGCTATGGGGCGACTCGCAAGGATCGCCCCTTTTTTACGGATTTTTTATTGACTTGTGCTTGATGTGTGGTATAATAACAGCATACGGAAATCCGAACAAGAAGGGATTATATTTTGGAAAACAATCAACTGCATAAGCGTTACGGGCTGTTTACCGCCGTTTGCATGGTGGTGGGAATCGTGATCGGCTCGGGCGTTTTTTTCAAAGCACAGGATATTCTCAATTATACGGGGGGCAATCTGCTCCTCGGTGTTCTTGCGTGGGTCATTGGCGGTGTCGTCATGATCATTTGCGCCTTTAATTTTGCCAATTTTGCCACCAAATACGTCAAGGTCAACGGCATTGTGGACTACGCGGAAGCCATTGTGGGCGAGCGGTATGCATATATGGTGGGGTGGTTTATTGCCACCATTGGCTTTCCCGCCATGGCGTCGGTACTTGCGTGGGTGTCCGCAAGGTATACGCTGCTGCTGTTTGATCCGCAGGCGGATATTACGGGCGGACTTTGCCTTTCGCTCGGCGCGTTTTATCTGTGTCTGATGTATGCCGTCAATATGCTCTCGCCGAAGCTGGCAGGGAAATTGACGGTCGGTGCAACCGCAATCAAGTTAGTTCCGCTGGCGTTGGTCATTGTGGTG
>JAZKYW010000268.1:0-18208 GCA_045612325.1 Candidatus Limiplasma sp.
GGTTAAGAAGATGGAAAAGAGCGGCGCCAAGGCTTACCTGGTCAACACCGGCTGGAACGGCACCGGCAAGCGCATCTCCATCAAGGATACCCGCGGCATCATCGACGCCATCCTGGATGGTTCCATCCTGAAGGCCGATACCAAGAAGATCCCCTACTTCGATTTCGAAGTTCCCACCGAGCTGCCCGGCGTTGACACCAACATCCTGGATCCCCGCAACACCTACGCCGATCCCACCGAATGGGAAACCAAGGCCAAGGATCTGTCCGCCCGCTTCATCAAGAACTTCAACAAGTACACCGGCAACGACGAAGGCAAGGCCCTGGTTGCCGCCGGCCCCCAGCTGTAATTTGCGGCTGAACGCTTAAAAAATCGACCCGACAGAGTTTTCTGTCGGGTCTTTTTTATTGCACATCAAATGCCTATACGCTATAATAGATTTAACAATAAACCTTGCGAGGTACGTTATGAATATTGCTTTTGCAGGTCTCAGGCATGGCCATATCTATGGTCTTGCCGGTTTGGCAAAACAAAATCCTGATTTCAGCATCTGCGGCTGGTGGGAAGAGGACGAAGAAGCCAAAAAAGGCGGACAAGCTACCTTTGCCATGCCGCCTTACAGCACCTACGAAGAATTGCTCAGCGATCCCAGGGTAGACATTGTCGCTGTAGGCGATTATTTTGGCATACGCGGTCAGCGCGTGATCGACGCCCTCAAAGCAGGCAAACATGTGATGTGCGACAAGCCCGTTTGTACCAGCTTGGAAGAGCTGAACGAAATCGAAAAGCTTCTTAAGGAGCACAACCTTAAACTGGGCTGCATGCTTGATTTGCGTTACGAGCCCTGTTTGTGCTATTTGAAAGATTTGATCGCTGAAGGAAAAATGGGCGAAATCAAATCCGCCACCATTACAGGTCAGCATCCGCTGAACTGGGGACAGCGTGCCGGATGGTACTTTGAAGAAGGCAAACACGGCGGTACCTTCAACGATATCGGCATCCACGGTATTGATGCCATCGGTTTTATGACCAACGCGCCCTGGATAAAAACGCTCTATGCCCGTGAATGGAACGCCTTTGCCCCACTTGCACCCATTTTCATGGACAGTGCGCAATGTGTTGGCGAACTTTCCAACGGCGCAAACGTCATGATGGACGTCAGTTACGCAGCACCCAGCCCCGGCGGCTTCAAAACCCCTGCTTATTGGCGTTTCACGCTTTGGGGTACTGAAGGCTTTGCGGAATGCAAGGTCAACAATCCCGAGGTCACTCTCCTGCTCACAGGCGATGCCATGCCTTATACCGTGACCGTGCCGCCTGTACAGGGCGATTATCTGCGTGATTTCAAATGTGAAATCGAAGGCAGAAACGTTCCTTTTGACACTCAAAGCGTGCTGGATTCCAGCCGTGCAGCTTTACAGGTGCAGCAACACGCCCAACAGAAAGGATGATACTCTCCATGAAAAAACTCAATGTAGCCATCATTGGTCAGGGACGAAGCGGTCGCAACATTCACGGAGCATTCTTCCAAAGCGACATGAACAAGCTGTACAATGTTGTTGCCATCGTTGATGCGCTTGAAGACCGCCGTGAGCGTGCAAAGGAAGAATTCAAGTGCGATGTGTATGAAAGCCACAAGCAGCTGTACGGCCGCAAGGATATTGATTTGGTCATCAATGCATCCTACAGTCATATGCACTACGATGTGACCATGGACCTGCTCACGCATGGCTTTAACGTTGTGGTCGAAAAACCTTTCTGTGAGCGCGAAATCGAAGCTGAGGCCATGATTGCCGCAGCCAAAGAACACAATGTCATGCTGTGTGTATTCCAGCAGAGTCACTTTGCTCCCTATTACCGCCGTATCCGTGAAATTATGGACAGCGGTGTTTTGGGGCGTATCATTCAAATCAGTATTCATTTCAGCGGTTATGGACGCCGTTGGGATTGGCAGGTCAGCCAGCGCTACTGCGGCGGTCATCTGCGCAACACAGGTCCCCATCCCCTCGAGCAGGCGCTTGATATTCTTGACTGTGATGAATTGCCCGCCATCCACAGCCGTCTGGACAGCGTTAACAGCTTTGGCGACGCGGAAGACTATGCCAAGGTGCTCATGCTTGCGCCCGGAAAGCCCGTTATCGATGTTGAAATTTCCTCTTCCAACGCTTACAGCGATTTCAACTACCTCATCCACGGCGACCGCGGCACTCTGAAGGCGACGCTCAACCACATCAACTATCAGTATTTCAAACAGGAAGAAGCCCCCGAGCAGCATTTCACCTTTGACCCCATCCGCAAGCCCGATGGCACTCCTGCCTATTGCGGCGAAGAGCTCAAGTGGTACAAAGTTGAAGAAGACCTCACCGGCACTGCCTTTGATACTGCTGTTCAGCGCTATTACGAGAACATCTACAACCACCTTGTAAACGGCGAAGAACTGGTCATCAAACCCGAGAAAATCAAGCAGATGGTCGCGCTCTTTGAAGAAGTTCACCGTCAGAATCCCATGCCCATTCGTTTCTAAGGAGGCATCGCCATGTTCCGCATAGGTATCCTTGGCACGGAAAACTCCCACGCTCTTGCCTTTGCTCAAATCATCAACGGCTACAATCCTGATTTTGTGGGTCAGTTTGATGATTTTGAAGTTGTAGCCGTAGGCGGTATCGACCCCGAAGCCAGCAAAAATGTTGCTGAGAAATGCGGTATCAAAACCATTGTCGAAAAGCCTGAGGATATGCTCGGCATGGTAGATGCCGTTATGGTGACCGCCCGCGACGGCAAATATCATGCGCCTTATACCAAGCCTTTCATTGAAGCCGGCATTCCCGCCTTTGTTGACAAGCCCTTTACCAGTGACCCTGCCGAAGCCCTTGCACTTGCCAAGCTCGCCAAGCAGAAGAAGGTTCCTCTTGTTGGCGGCTCTTCCGTAAAACTGACGGATGCTGTGCTTAAACTGCAGGAAACAGTAAACAATGCCGATGGCAAAGTAGTTGGCGGCGATGTTACCGCGCCCGTCAGCCTTGTCAATGATTACGGCAACTTCTGGTTTTATGCCTCCCACCTCGCCGAATGCTGCCTTACGATTTTCGGTCAGCAGCCTGAATGGGTATGGGCAAACAAAACAGACCGCGGCGTAACGGTAATTGTTCACTATGATGGTTTTGATGTTACCAATCACTTCATCGAAAATGTGTATGACTATACCGCCACTGTCATCATTCCCGAAGGCGTGCGATACGAAACCATTTCGCTCGATAACATCTACGCCAAGGAATGCGCCTGCTTTGCGGATATGATGCGCAACGGAATCATGAGCCACAGCTACGAAGAACTCGTCTCGCCCGTATATCTGATGGCAGCCATTGAAAAATCCTTTGAAACCGGTCAGAAAATCGCTGTGGAGCGTTTCGAAATCTAATCATAAGAAAAGCGCTGTGCTTTGAAAGCAGAGCGCTTTTTTATTTATGAAACGTTTTAAAGAAATCGGTCTCTATTGAGGCTCGACCATTAAGCTCTTTCAGCTTAACTCAAAGCGTGGCAGCCATGACCGCCTTGATGGTATGCATGCGGTTTTCTGCCTCGTCAAAGACAATGGAGCGCTCGCTCTGGAAAACTTCGTCCGTTACTTCCATGCAATCGATGCCGAACTTTTCGTAGATTTCTCTGCCGACAGTCGTTTCAAGGTCATGGAAGGCGGGCAGGCAATGCATGAAGCGGCACTGTTCACCGGCAATATTCATCAAATGCATGGTAACGCGGTAGGGAGTCAGCTCGCTGATGCGTTCTTCCCACACGTGGTCGGGCTCACCCATGGATACCCAAACATCGGTGTAGATAACATCCGCACCAATGACAGCCTTTTCAGGATCGGTTTCGAAAGAAAGGGTCGCGCCTGTCTCCGCTGCGATCGCTTCGCACTTGGCGACCAGTTCGGCATTGGGGAAATACTTTGCGGGAGCGCAGGCAACAAACTGCATACCCAGCTTTGCGCAGCCGATCATCAGGGAATTACCCATGTTATAGCGGGCGTCACCCATGTATACAAGCTTCTTGCCCTTCAAATCGCCGCAATGCTCCTGAATGGTAAGCATATCCGCGAGGATCTGGGTAGGATGATATTCATTGGTCAGGCCGTTCCATACAGGTACGCCCGCATACTTGGCAAGCGCTTCCACACGCTCCTGACCGTAGCCGCGGTATTCAATGCCGTCAAACATGCGGCCGAGCACCTGAGCAGTATCGGCAATGCTTTCCTTCTTGCCGATCTGGCTTCCGCTGGGATCAAGATAGACAGCTGTCATGGCAAGGTCAGCAGCTGCACCCTCGAATGCACAGCGGGTCCGGGTGCTTGCCTTTACAAAAACAAGAGCAATATTCTTGCCCTCGCACAGACGATGAGGAATGCCTGCCTTCTTCTTTGCCTTCAGTTCTGCAGCAAGTTCGATCAGTTTGAGAATCTCTTCGGGCGAAAAATCAAGCAGCGTCAGAAAATGTCTATTTTTCACGGGAAAACCCTCCTGTATCCGTAATATATACCCGCACTTAATTCAACACATTCATGCTTTATCCCTTCTGAAATTTGTTGCGTTTTCAAGGGAATTTGCGTTATAATACTAAAGGTATTCTATGGAACGTTCAACTCAATCACTTATAAAAATACATCATCTCCAAGGAGGGCATTTCCATGAATAAGGCATTGCTTCAGGAGCAGCAGCAGTGGATCCGTGACGAACTGAACCGCTGTGCTGATTTCTGGGTCAAAAACGGCTGGGACCACGAAAACGGCGGTGTTTATACCTGTCTTGACAGAACCGGTAAGATCTACTCCACCGACAAGAGCGTATGGATGCAGGGCCGCTGTGCCTGGACTTTCTCTTATCTGTGCAAAGTATACGGCGTCAAGCAGGAATGGCTGGATTTTGCCAAGAGCTGTCTGGATTTCATGGAAGCTCACTGCATCAACCGCGAAGCCGGCAACCGCATGTACTTTACTGTAACAGCTGATGGTAAGCCCCTTCGTCAGCGTCGCTATTACTTCTCCGAAAGCTTCTATGCTATCTCCAACGCCGAATTCTACGCTCTGACCGGCGAAAAGGTGTATCTGGAGCGCGCCCGCACTGCGTTTGATCTCTTCTGGGGCCTGTATCAGGGCTTGGAAGAAGACCCCGTAGGCATGGGCCCCAAGACCATTCCCGAGACCCGCAGTGGTCGCGGCCTGGCTCTGCCCATGATTTACCTCAACATGTGTTCCGTGCTGCGCCGCTGCGACCCTGAAAACACCGCCGAATATGACGAGCGCTCCAAGGTTTGCGTGCACGACATCTTTGCCTATCACCACAAGCCTGAACTGGGCTGCACGCTGGAGAACGTTGGCCCCAATGGCGAATTCCGCGGCGATGTTACCGAAGGCCGTATCGTCAACCCCGGTCACGATATCGAATGCAGCTGGTTCCTGATGGAATATGCCAATCATGCCAAGGATGCCGAACTGCACAAGAAGGCAGAAGACGTATTCAATTATGCCATCAACGCCGGTTGGGATAATGAATTCGGCGGCCTGCTCTACTTCATCGACTGCAAGGGTCTGCCTCCCGAAGCTTACGAGCATGACATGAAGCTGTGGTGGCCCCACAACGAGATCATGATCGCTTCCATGATGGCCTATCGCGACACCGGCGATGAAGCCTACTACGATTGGTTCACCAAGACCATCGACTACTGCAAGGAAGTATTCTCCGACCCCGCCAACGGTGAGTGGTACGGCTACCTGCGCCGCGATGGCAAGCCCACCATGCCCTCCACCAAGGGCAGCACCTTCAAGGGCCCCTTCCATCTGCCCCGCGCACTGTCCATGGTCGATCAGATGATCACCGAGGTTCTTGCCAAGTAACAAGCACATCAAAGCCCGCCGAAGATATTCTTCGACGGGCTTTTGTTATATTTACGGTTCGTTTGCCATTTCCGCAACGCTTGAACGCTTTACATTCATCGTACCGTTTTTCTCAGGACGTGCCGCATATACATATGCCTGCTCACATTTGCCCGCAGCAAACGGGAAAACAGGAAGCGTTGTTGCCGCACCAAAAGTACCATCGGGTGACATGGCAATCACACTGATCGCCCCTGCATCCTCCCCCAGTTCGATTTTACGCGCGGCCAAATCTTTGACCGCTATTTCGCAAGCCCGCTGCGCCGTTTTTCCGCCGCGCATCAGCGAAACGATTTCATAGGACAAACAGCCGCGCATGATATCCTCGCCCAAACCGGTAGCAGCTGCCGCACCGTAGCGTGCATCGCTGTAAAAACCCGAACCAATCACAGGCGAATCCCCCACACGGCCTTCGTGCTTCATAAACAGCCCCGATGTAGACGTGCCGACAACGAGTTTGCCTTCGTCATCCAAAGCAATTACGCATACAGTATCATGCTCTTTATAAGCGTCGACTTTTCTGTTTTGCTGCTGAAGCGCTTCACGCCATTGCTGCATAGAAGCTTCCGTGCACATATTACGCATGGGAAGTCCCTTTTCAATCGCGAAAAGCTCCGCACCTCGCCCTGCCAAAACGCAGTTTGTTTCTCTGCCGCAAAGGAGTCTTGCTGTACGAATCGGATTCTGAATGTTTTCAGCACTCATGATTGCACCAAAACGCAGAGAATTGCCATCCATATAGGCAGCGTCAAGCATCACATGACCGCTGCGGTCAGGCAATCCACCGTAGCCAACCGATGAATATTCCGCTTCGTTTTCCACTTGCATAATGGCGTGCTGTACCGCATCACCCGCTGCACAGCCTTGAGCAAGCATATCCATCGCCTGAGATACACCATCAAAGCTCATTCGCCACGTACCGATTATCGCGCGCATATTGGATTTCCTCCATGATTTGGAATGGAAACATTATACCATGTTTGTTTTTGCACGACAACCAAACATGCTCCAACAAATTTTTTCAAGAAAAAAGTAAAAAAGGGGTTGACATTTACACTCAAACATGAGTATAATATGTCCCGTGCTCTTGAGAGCGCACAAACTTCATATCTGGGTGTAGCGCAGTTTGGTAGCGTGCTTGAATGGGGTTCAAGAGGCCGGAGGTTCGAATCCTCTCACCCAGACCACTAAAACCTTGAAACGATTTGTTTCAAGGTTTTGTTTTATATTCAGCAGACACAACACAAAAAGCATCCCACCCGGGATGCTTTTGTATTACAAATCATTTTTAAGTTTTCACTGTTCTTCCTTGTATTTTTTATAACCAGGATGTCTGCCCGAAATGTGGTAGTAATTCTCGCGCAGTTCAAGCAGGCGGTCGATGTTAGGACGCGGAATCTCCTGCGCGCCGCCAAGCAGATGAGCAACGAGGCTGATTTTTGCATAATGCTCAAGCGTTTCCATGCGGTAATAGGCCGTTGTGAGATCACAGCCCATGGTAAGCGCGCCGTGATTCTTCAGAAGCAATACATCATGCTCCTGCAGATAGGGCGTGATGGAATCGGGCACTTCAGACGTAGAAGGTGTTCCGTAAGGCGTAATAGGAATCGAGCCAACCGTAATAATGGTTTCGATCATGCAGTATTCATCCAAAGGACGGTTTGCTACCGCAAAGCCCGTAGATGTAGGCGGATGTGCATGCACCACCGCACGTACGTCCTCACGCTCTTCATAACAGCGCATGTGCATCTTCATTTCGCTGGAAGGCTTGTAACCCTCGGGACCCTCCAGCACATTCATATCGCCATCCACACGAATCAGCTTGTCAGGAGTGATCAGGGATTTGCTGAGTCCGCTGGGCGTGATCCAGTAAGTGCCGTCATCCAATTTGACCGATACATTGCCATCATTGGCCGCAACCCATCCGAGCTGCCACATTTTGTGACAAACGTCGCAAATTTGTTCTTTCACATTCATGCCGTTCATTTTCATGCTCCTTTGGTGTTGTTTCCCCTGTTTTTTCTCTCAATTTATCTATACTATAACATTCTTCAATAAGCTTGATTCTCCTTCCGGTGTTCCAAGCAAGCCAAAAAAGCATTGTAAAAAACTTTTTCAAAAAAGCATTGACAAAAGTAAGAAGAGTGATATAATAAACAAGTCGCCTGGGTGTAGCGCAGTTTGGTAGCGTGCTTGAATGGGGTTCAAGAGGCCGGAGGTTCGAATCCTCTCACCCAGACCAATAAAAGCTTGAAACTTAAGTTTCAAGCTTTTTTGTTATTTATCTATCACGTATGCACTAAAAAAGGAGCAGTCTGAAAACTGCTCCTTTTCTTATCAGCCGATAAAAGCGCCTTCGGCCTCAAGCTGTGCCTGCAGCTGCTTGACGTCGATTTCCTTAACGCCTACATTGGCTTTGTGTGCAAGACCGGCGGCAACACCCGCAGCATGGCCCAGCGTGGCAACAATAGGCATGATACGGATGGAAGCCTGCGCCTCATGCGTGGAAGAGATACATCTGCCGGCAACCAGCAGATTATCCGCATTCTTGGGCAGAAGCGTACGGTAAGGAATGGTGTACCAGGTGCCATCCTTGAAGTAATAATGGCTGGTGCCCGTTCCTTCGGGGTTGTGAATATCAATGTCGTAATTGCCTGCGGCAATGCGGTCATCAAACTTAACGCAATTGACCAGGTCATCCTGATTGAGCACGTATTCGCCTTCGATCATACGGCTTTCGCGCACACCGATCTCGCCTGCGGAATACAGCAGCTGGCTCTTCTCAAAGCCGGGAACATGATCGCGCAGGAAGTAGTACATTTCAAACATCTGCTCGCGGGCGATGATCTCGGCATTGGTCACATCAAAGGGGTTGGTGGGATCATGCTTGATCACGCGGGTGGTGTTGAAGTGCAGCATACCATCCACCTTGGTGTAGAAAACAAGAATGTTCTCGCGGGGATTCTTGATTTTTCCCTCCGCCTGGAACTGCTTATACAGCTGCTGCATCATGGGGCGATTCTGTTCGAACGTGGGGATGTCGACATTGCCGATGCGGAAGCACAGCGTCATGGGCTGGGACAGACCATCTTCACGACCCAAACGGAAAGGACAGCCTGCCATCATGGCAAGGTCAGCATCGCCCGTACAGTCGATGAAATAATCGGCTTCAAAACGCAGCACACCGCACTTGGTTGCTACCTGAACAGCCTTGAGGGTTTCGCCATCCTTTTCAACGCCGCACAGATAGGCATGGAACAGCGGCTGAACGCCTTCGCGCAAAATCAGGCGGTCCAAAGCGTACTTGATATACTCTTCGTGGATTTCTTCACGGCGTGCGCCTTCCGCAATGGTGTTGGTAGCGCCCGTATAAGAGCCGGTTTCACGAAGCAGGCCCTGAAGCTCAGCGAAAAAGCCCTGACTGAGCGCGAGGCGGGCGCCATCCACCTTGGTGGAATACGGCATAAAGGGATTGATGAGACAAGTAGCAGGCGCACCGCCAAGGAAGCCTGCCTTTTCAATCAGCAGTACTTCCATCCCCTGACGACGGGCAGATACAGCAGCCGCAACGCCGGTCAAACCTGCGCCAACAACAATAAGATCCCATTTCTTTCCGGTCATGGATTCAATATTCATATTCGCTCACTCCCAAGCAATTGTTGAATTTATCTTACCGCACAATCGTTTGCGCGTCAACTGTTTGCGTTGACAAAACCCTTTGTTCCCTTACATTCTTTTAGGACTCGCACGGTTTTCGGGCATCCAGCATAATGGATACCATCCCCAGTTTCCCATCGCAGTTTCTGGTATCAAAACGAAGCGAGCGTCCAATCATCCCATCTTCAGCATTCCAGTCCTTAAAATGAAATTCGCCGTTTTCATCACACCATTCAAGCAGCGTTACCTCAAAGCCCGCCTGCCGAAAGACCTCTTCAAACGTTTTATAATCATACACAATACGATGACTGTATGCAGGATGATTTGGGTCGCCGTTTCCGCCAATCCTGACCATATTCTGATACCATTCGTTTCGGAAATTGGCATCGGGTACGGCTGCACGCACATAACCACCCGGCTCAAGATATTCAAAACAATTACGCGCCGCTTTGCAACCTTCCTCAAACGTCAAGTGCTCCCATACGTGCTCTGCAAGAAAGGCGCTTGCTTTTTGCTTGGCAAACATTCGCTCAAAATTCTGTTTATTAAGCAAATCAAGCTCTGTTTCCTGTGTTGCTGTCCAGCCTGCGTACCTTGTCTTGCCTGCACCTATGATTACTTTCACTCTGCATTCCCCCGCTTTCTCTGTCTGCATTGTATATCAATTTACTCTTTATCGCAACGCAATCAAAAAGCACGATGGTCATGCAAAACCATCGTGCTTTTGGTGGGGGCGAAGAGACTCGAACTCTCAATCCCATAGGGCGGCGGATTTTAAGTCCGCATCGTATACCAATTCCGACACACCCCCGTGCCCGATGATTATATCATCAATCGTTCAAGGGTGCAACGGCTGAACATACGAAATTTGTCGTGCATAGCTTCTGTGCAAAACGTTTTCTGTTTGCATGATTTTGGCTTGAACGGGAAAACTGTATTCATCCTACAAAGAGAAAGGGTGTCCGGAGTGTCCGTTGGTATGATTTTGCTGACAGTAGCAGCCATACTTGTATTTTTCGGTGTAGCGCAGCGTGTGCTTGACAAACTGTATCTTACAGACCGAGCAGCGCTCTTGCTCATTGCCATCATGTTTTTTGGCACATTGCTTCCCAACTTTGTTTTTGGAAGCGTTTCCGTCAACCTTGGCGGTGCGATTATTCCCGCAGGCATCTGTATTTATGTTTTGACACGGGCAAACGAAAGCACCGAAATCACTCGGTCTGTCATTGGCTCCATCATCACAGCAGCGGTGGTATATGCGCTGTCCGCACTGATGCCCGATGAACCTGAGGCACTCCCTGTAGACCCCATGTATTTGTACGGCGCAGCAGGCGGTTTGACTGCTTATCTGATTGGGCGTTCACGTCGCTGTGCGTTCATCTGCGGCGTCTTTGGAGTTTTATTTGCCGATATTGCTGTGGGCATTGTCAACCGTCTGAATGGTATTGACCAGCAGCTTGTGCTCGGCGGCGCAGGTATTTTTGATGCTGTAGTCATCAGTGGTATTTTGGGCGTCCTTTTGGCAGAATTGATTGGCGAAGCAATCGAGCGCCTTTCCCGCGGAAACCAAAAGCCTGCAAAAAGTTCCATCGAAAATCCCATCAAGGATAAGGAGCGCTGATCAAATGAAAAAAGCTCTTCTTCTGCTGTGTGCGTTTGCAATGCTTATGCCCTCACACGTCAACGCAGAAACACAGATTTACACCCTGTACGATACGAACGGCAACAAACTCACTTCTGTATGCAGCGAGTGTGAAACAGGTGATGAATACATCAGCCAAACCAACGGCCATTACCGTGTGACAGCAGTTGATTCCGCAGCACGCACAGCAACAGCAGAATATCTTGGACAAGCTGAATTGCCCGATGTAAGCTGGCTGGATGCCGATGCAAGCCAGCCTGTCAGCGTGCTGGGCGAAAGGCGCATCGCTCTTTACTGTACCCACAGCGATGAAAGCTATATCGAAGGCGACGGTACCGAGAGTATCGAGGGCGAGGGCGGAATTTACGACATAGCAAACGAACTGGCTTCAAACCTTGAAAAACTAGGCTCAACGGTAGAAGTAAGCACTGCCACGCATCTCCCTCACGATGCAGGCGCCTACAGACGCAGCCGTCAGACAGCCGTGGAGTTGCTGAAATCCGCGCCAAACGGCATTTTTGACATTCACCGTGACGGTATACCCGACCCTGATGAATACGTTACCGAAATCGGCGGCAATTCCATGAGCAAAGTACGCCTGCTTGTGGGCAAAAGCAATCAAAACAAGGACGCTAACCTCAGTTTTGCCAAGCAAATCAAAGCCGTGGCAGATAAAACCTATCCAGGATTGATCAAGGATATCTACATGGGCAAAGGCACCTACAATCAGGACCTTGCTCCTCGTAGTGTTCTTCTGGAATTTGGTACTCATACGCTGCCCAAAGAGCGGGTCTTGCGTTCTGTCAAACCCATGAGCGAAGTCATCTACAAAACGCTTTTCGGCGGCGTTGTCGGTTCAGCAGGTGCCAACGATGCCTCCTCCAAAGCCTCACCGCCCGAAACAAAGCCCGCAACGGAAGATAACACCGGATCCGGCTGGATCATCTGGCTCGTTCTCATTCTTTTGGGCGGACTCGGCTTGTTTGCATTCCTTTCCACCGGCGGAAAAGGCGGCATGCAGAAATGGGGACGAAGCATCAGCGAAATGACGGGCGGATTGTTTGGTAAAAAACGGAACGGCGACAAATAAAGCCGTCCCGTTTTTCTTTCCTTCCTAACGGGGTTGTGATATAATGCAAACAGGCAATTTTTTGCACTTACCCATTGGAGGAAAGCATCGTGTTTACACCGCGATTTCAAAATGAACAGACCGACCGTCTGATCAAAGCTCTTCTCGCACTTGAAACTACTGAAGAAGGCTACCGTTTTTTGGAGGATGTTCTTACCATTCAGGAAATGAAGAGCATCACCCAGCGCCTTGAAGTAGCCGTCATGCTGCGCCATAAGGATACTTATCAGGAGATCGTGCGCCAAACCGGCGCCTCTACCGCCACCATCGGCCGCGTTAACCGTGCGCTGCAATACGGCGCGGAGGGCTACGGCCTGATTCTGGACCGACTTGAAGCAGAAGAAACACAGCAGAACGAAGAATGAGGTTCGCACCAAATGAATTTGCAAGGATTAAACCGTGAGCAGCGCAAAGCAGCCGAGACCCTCAACGGCCCTGTACTTATTTTGGCCGGTGCAGGCAGCGGCAAGACCCGTGCGCTCACCTACCGCATCGCCAACCTGATCGACCACGGCGTAGCGCCGTGGAACATTCTGGCGATCACGTTTACCAATAAGGCTGCCAAAGAAATGCGTGAGCGTGTTAGCTCCCTTGTTGGTGAAGGCGCGCAGGATGTATGGGTCAGCACCTTCCACGCCATGTGTGCCCGCATTCTCAGGCGCGATATCGAAAAGCTTGGCTATACCCGCTCGTTCACCATTTATGACGATGACGACCAGGCAAGCGTGCTCAAGGATATCTACAAGCAGCTGAATATCGACGAAAAGAACCTGCCGCCCCGCGAGGTGCGCAGCAAAATCAGCGACGCCAAAAACCGCCTGCTCAGCCCCGATGAATGGTTTATGGAATCCGCTCGCGATTTCCGCAGCCAGCAGTTCCACGATGTATACAATGCCTATGAGCGCAAGCTGCGTCACAGCAATGCGCTTGATTTTGATGACCTTCTCGTGCGTACGCTGGAGCTTTTCGCAGAGCATCCGCCTGTATTGGAAAGCTACCGCGACAAATTCCAGTACGTTCACGTAGACGAATATCAGGATACCAACTTTGCGCAGTACTCGCTGGTCAAACTCATCACGCAGAAAAGCCGCAACATTTGCGTTGTAGGTGATGATGACCAAAGCATTTACGGCTGGCGAGGCGCGGACATCCGCAACATTCTGGACTTTGAAAAGGATTTCCCCGATGCTACGGTCATCAAGCTTGAACAAAACTACCGCAGCACCGCCAACATTTTGGACGCCGCCAATCAGGTCATCGCGCACAACGAAGGCCGAATGGAAAAAGCCCTCTGGACGGAGCGTGACGCAGGCGACCCCATCCGCGTATTCTGCGCAGGCAGTGAACGTGACGAAGCCGCCTGGATTTGCGACCGCATGCAGCAGCTTAAAACCGAAGGCCAGTCCTTTGGCGACATGGCTGTTTTGTACCGCTCCAACGCACAGAGCCGCGTTATCGAAGATATGCTCGTACGCGCAGGCATCCCCTACCGTATTTACGGCGGCCTGCGATTCTACGACCGCAAGGAAGTCAAGGATATCGTGGCTTACTTGCGCATTATCGTCAACCCCTCTGACGATGCCAGCCTGCGCCGCATCATCAACACGCCCAAGCGTGCCATCGGCGATACCACCGTTGCCGAGCTCGTCAAGCACGCTATGGATGAGGATATGCCGCTTTTCAGCGCCCTGGTCGATGTGCCCGAAACGCTGTCTGCACGTCCCCGCAAATGCGTTACCGAATTCGGCGACCTGCTCAATGACCTCATCGTAGCCCGTGAGGACATGGGGCTGCTGGAATTTGTCACTCATCTGATTGAAAAGACGGGTCTTAAAGCACAGTACGCTAAGGACGAGTCCGATGAAGGCAAGAATCGCATCGAAAACATCGATGAATTCCTCGGTGCTGTAGCCGAATACGAAAAGGCCGCTGCCGACCCTTCTCTGGAGGATTACCTCGAGAACGTCGCTCTTGTTTCTGACTTGGACAACGCTGAACTTGGCGCCAAAACAGTCACCCTGATGACCATCCACAGCGCAAAAGGCTTGGAGTTCCCCACTGTGTTTATGACAGGTCTTGAGGAAGGCATCTTCCCCACCGGCCGCAGTCTGCAAAGTGATGACGGTATCGAAGAAGAGCGCCGCCTGTGCTACGTAGCCATTACCCGAGCGCAAAAACAGCTCTATATCAGCTACGCAACGCAGCGCATGCTTTACAATCAGGTCAATTACAATGCGCCCAGCCGTTTCCTCAAAGAGATTCCCCCGCGCCTGCTGGATGACCAGATGCGCCCCAAGCGCGAGCGCAGTTTCTCTGTCGGAATGGATAGTCACGCCTACTCCACGCCCAAGCGTCCTTCCCGTTATCAGACGCCCGAGCCCGCTCGCGGTCTTGGCGCAGGCAAAAGCGCCCTTGGCATTCCCGGTTTGCAGAAAGGCTTTACGCCCTCCGCTGCCGCAGGTATCTCATCTACTGCCGCGCCTTCTCTTTTCAAAGCAGGCGACCGTGTAATGCACCGCAAATTCGGTCAGGGCACTGTGCAGGAAATTCGCGGAAAAGGTTCCGAAGCGCGAATCATCATCCATTTTGCTGCATACGGCCCCAAAGAATTCGTTCTCTCCATTGCCCCCATCGTAAAGGTGAATGATTGATATGACAAACATGACCGAACGCATGCGTCTGCTCGCAGATGAGCTGAACAAGGCGTCAGCCCTGTACTATACGCTTGGCGAAAGCCCCATGAGCGATGCTGAATGGGACCAAAAATACAACGAGCTGCTTCAGTTGGAAAAAGAGTCGGGTATCGTACTGCCCGACTCCCCTTCTGTGCGTGTAGGCTCCGCTCCCCTTTCCTCTTTTGAATCCCACAAACACATCAGCCGTTTGTGGAGCATGGACAAGGTACAAAGCAAAGAAGAACTGCTTGCGTGGATTCAGCGCACGCAAAAGCTTCATGCTCAGCTCAATGACGGCCGCAGCGAGCCGCTCCCGCCTCTCAAATACGCCGTGGAGTACAAGCTTGACGGTCTTACCATCAACCTCACCTACCGCGATGGTCAGCTTGTACAGGCTGCTACCCGCGGAAACGGCGAAGTCGGCGAGAGCATCCTGCCTCAGGTACGCACCATCCGCTGCGTGCCCCTTTCCATTCCCTACCGTGGATTGCTGGAAGTTCAAGGCGAATGCATCATGAAGCTGAGCACGCTGGAAGCTTACAACCGCACTGCTGACGAGCCGCTCAAAAACGCCCGCAATGCAGCCGCAGGCGCGCTGCGAAATCTTGACCCTGTCGTTACGGCAAGCCGTAAACTGGATGCTTTCTTCTATCAGGTAGGTACCATCGAAGATGCTCCCTATACCGACATGAACGGCATGCTCGATTTCCTTCGTCAAAACAACTTCCCTACCAGCCATTATGAAGAACACGCTGACACTTTCGAAGAAATCTGCCAGCGTATTGATGCCGTTGAAGAAAAGCGTCCTTCGCTGGATTTTCTGATTGACGGCGCTGTGGTCAAAGTATGCGATTTTGCCACAAGGCAGGCCATGGGCAATACCGAAAAGTTTCCTCGCTGGGCAGTTGCCTACAAGTTTGCCGCCGAAGAAAACACTGCTACGCTGTTGGATGTTACCTGGGAGCTGGGCCGCACAGGCAAATTGACGCCTCTTGCCCATCTCACTCCCACCGACATTGGCGGCGTCACCGTCAAGCGTGCAACGCTTAATAACTACGGCGATATTCTTCGCAAAAAGGTCGCCGTTGGCTGCGATGTTTGGATCCGCCGCAGCAACGACGTGATCCCCGAGATCATGGGCCGTATCGGTGAACCCGGCGAAAACGAAACTGTGATCGTTCCCCCTTCCGTATGTCCCTCCTGCGGCGAACCGCTCACCGAACGCGGTGCGCACATTTTCTGCTTGAACCGCAGTACCTGCAAACCGCAGGCTGTGCAGCGCCTTGCACACTTTGCAAGCCGCAACGCCATGGACATTGATACATTTTCGGATAAAACCGCCGAACTGCTCTACGATACGCTTGGCGTACATGATTGCGCCGACCTGTACAGGCTTACGGTAAACAATTTGCTGGTGCTGGACGGCTTTAAGCAGAAGCGTGCCGAAAATCTGATCAAGGCGCTCGACAAAAGCCGCAAATGTACGCTGGATGCTTTCCTCTTTGCCATCGGTATTCCCAACATCGGCCGTAAGACTGCTCGTGACCTTGCTCATCATTTCGGTTCTTTGGATGCTGTGATTGCCGCTACTGCCGAAGAGCTTGTTTCCATCCCCGAAGTCGGTGATATCGTTGCATCCAGCGTGGTGGAGTTTTTCAGTTTCCATGAAAACATTGAGATGATCGACCGTCTGCTCGATGCCGGTGTATCCCCCGTGCACGAAAGCGAGAATGTCTCCGATGTACTGGCAGGCAAAACCATCGTTGTGACCGGTACGCTGCCTACCCTCAGCCGCGAAGACGCCGAAAAGCTGATTTCTCAGCACGGCGGCAAGCCTTCCGGCAGCGTAAGCAAGAAAACGGCCTTTGTGCTTGCGGGCGAAAAAGCCGGCAGCAAGCTAGACAAAGCGCAGACTTTGGGCATTCCCGTTATCACCGAGGCCGATTTTCTGCAAATGCTTACAAAATAAGCCCTTTCGCCTTGACAAATCATAGACAAATTTATCTTTTCCTCTTTTAACGGCATAGAAACTATGCTATAATGAATCGGTGTCTATACCACACATAAATCCCTAAGGAGGCTGTGAATCCATGCAGTATTCCCGCGAAGTCGAGGAAATGGTATGCGTGAAGAAGGGCCCCAACCATGGCCCCGCTCCCATTCCCGAAGAAGGCAAGTGGATCCAGGCGAAGGAAATCAAGGACATTTCCGGTCTGACCCATGGCATTGGCTGGTGCGCTCCTCAGCAGGGCACCTGCAAGCTGACCCTCAACGTTAAGGGCGGCATCATCCAGGAAGCTCTGGTTGAGACCATTGGCTGCTCCGGCATGACCCACTCTGCCGCTATGGCCAGCGAAATTCTCCCCGGCAAGACCATTCTCGAAGCTCTCAACACCGACCTGGTTTGTGACGCTATCAACACCGCTATGCGCGAGCTGTTCCTGCAGATCGTGTACGGCCGCACCCAGTCCGCTTTCTCTGATGACGGTCTGGTCATCGGCGCCGGTCTGGAAGACCTGGGCAAGGGCCTGCGCTCTCAGGTTGGCACCATGTACGGCACCCTGGAAAAGGGTCCCCGTTATCTGGAAATGGCTGAAGGTTATGTTCTCCAGCTGGCTCTGGACAAGGACAGCCAGATCTGCGGCTATCAGTTCCTGTCTCTGGGCAAGATGATGGACGCCATCAAGAAGGGCATGTCCCCCAACGAAGCCTACGAGAAGAACATCGGCACCTATGGCCGTTATAAGGAAGAAGACGGCGCGGGTGCTTGGATCGACCCCCGTAAGCAGTAATAGGAGGTGTGCATAAATGGCTCTGTTTGAAGGTTATGAAAGACGCATGCCCCAGCTCCAGCCCGTTCTGGACAAGTACGGCTTCAAGGATTTTGAAGAGCTGAAGGCTTACAACAATTCCAAGGGCATCGATGCATACAAGATCGTTGAAGGCATCCAGCCCATCGCTTTCGAGAACGCCAAGTGGGCTTATGAGCTCGGCGCTGCTATCGCTCTGAAGAAGGGCGTTAAGACCGCTGCTGAAGCTGCTGAGTGCATCGGCGAAGGCCTGCAGGCCTTCTGCATCCCCGGTTCCGTTGCTGACCAGCGTCAGGTTGGTCTGGGCCACGGCAATCTGGGCGCCATGCTGCTGCGCGAAGAAACCGAATGCTTCTGCTTCCTGGC
>JAZKYW010000269.1:0-17275 GCA_045612325.1 Candidatus Limiplasma sp.
CCTACTGCGGCGCCATCAGCGCAGGCTGCGCGGCAGGCGCGGGCATCGCCTACATCAACGGCGGCGATCTGTATATCATCAACCACACCATCGTCAACTCCCTCGCCATCCTTTCCGGCACCATCTGTGACGGCGCAAAGCCCTCCTGTGCCGCCAAAATCGCCTCGGCGGTGGATGCCGCCCTCATGGGCTACCACATGGCGCTTGCGGGCAAGCAATTCCGCGGCGGCGAAGGCATTATCAAAAAGGGTGTGGAAAACACCATTGCCAGCGTTGGTCGACTCGGCAAGGACGGCATGAAGCAGACCGACGAAGAGATTTTACGCATTATGATCGAATGTTAACGGGGATAAAGCGAAGGGAGAGGCGCTGCCTCTCCCTTCACCCTCTCCGCCAAAGGGCTTTGCCCTTTGGAAACCCGTATTCTGAGCCGCTTTGCGGCTCAGGGGGCCATATCAAAACGCTCCGTTCCCTTTCTGTACGAAGGTGATCGGAGCGTGTTTTGTATTCAGCCGTTGGATTCGGAGGAATGCGGCAGCCGCTCGATGCGCATGTATCCGCCGCCACCCTCCCAGAAGGTGATGCTGAAGCCGTTTCCGTCTTCGTGCGGCGTTAAGCCGTGCACCCTCGCACTGCCGTCATCGAAGAGGAAGGTGATCTCGTACTCGGTAGCATCCCAGTACAGGCCCAAATCGGGAATGTAGGGGGTAAGGCTCCATGAACCCGTACGGTCAGGCAGGTAGGAATCGTAATCATCATCCGCATACATGTAGGTTTCGAACGTGCCGTCCTCATGCAGGGTGACATAATCCCCCACGCTCAGACCGCCCGCGGCAAATTCCCAGTGACCTGCCAGCTTGCGCATCATTTCGGTATCGCTGACAGCACCGAAAGAATGTGCGGTCTGGAGATCGCGCAGAGGAACAAAGCCCCAGATGATCTGCCCGCCGTCCACGAGGCGGCCATCGCGTACTTCAGCGGATACATAGGCGTAATCGTCATTGTACACGCCCATGCAGTTGAGGACGGAGCCAACAGGCAGTGTCACCTGCGCAAACTGGGATACGTCCGGGTCATCGGTGAGGTAGGTTTCTTGAATGACGGTCACAGGCACATTGGTGCGTATGTCGGTTGCTTCCCAAGGCTGGGCGGCTGTTTCCAGCGCGCTGCGTTTGACAAAACCGATGCGCTGCGTACGCTGGCTCACATCATAGCGGATGGCCCAGTACTCCTGCCCGTCCTGATTGCGGAAGGAAAACAGCTTCCACAAATCGCCCGAAAGACCCACGGCGGCTTTGCCCTTGGAGGCGCGCCATGCGCCCTCAAACGGCGCGGAAAGCACCGCCGCGGTGCCTTTGCCGGGGCTTTCCACCAATGTATCCATCGTAAAGCGAATAAAGCTGTCCGAATTCAGCGAAGCCGTAACAAGATTCAGGTGCCGCACTTCGTTGATGGTTTGCGGAAACAGGCTGATGTTGAAATCCTTCAGCGCATACGGACGGTTGAGCACGGCAGACGGGCCGTCATCGTGCGTAAAAATGTAGCGGTACTCATCGCTGCCCTCGCGGATGCTCATGCCGTTCACTCTTGCCAGATGCAGGCGGTATACGCCGTCCGATTCCACAAAGGCGAACCACATCTCATCCGAGTAGCGAAGGGTGACGGTGTTATCGTTGGCGGTCACGGTGGGATAGGGCATTTCGTCATCGGGCTGCCACACGGCCTTAGTATAGGTTTCCAGCTTGCCATCGTTGGCAACCATCAGCACATTGTGATAGCGCGTACCCATCACCGCCGCGGTATTGCACACCTTGCCCCGGGATGTATAGTCATTCCACGCCCTGTCGCGGCTGACCAGCGTCAGCAGTTCGCCCTTCAAGCCCCAGCTGTTGGCAAGGGCGGGCTGCATGCCGCACAGCAGCACAAGGGTCAAAAGCAACGCGATGCATTTTTTCACGGCCGGTCGCCTCCTTTAGCGCAGACCCTGCCACAGCGCGGCGGCTTCGCGCTCGAAGAAGCTGCTGTCCATGGCATCCAGCTCCAGGGTTTCTTCAAAGATGACGGTACCGTCATACACATTGGAGATGTAATCGCGGATGGTCACGGTCACGCGCTCGGCATAGGAGGTGCTGACGAAGCGGTCGCCGTAGTATTCATCCTCGGCCGTGGTGTCGGCAACGGCGCGGCGCACCATCTTGAGCTGCGTGCCTTCCCAGCGCAGCAGGATATCCTCATGCAGGGCGCCCGCATAGCCGTTGTTGGCATGAGAGCCCACCATGCGCTGCTGGGGATACAGCCGGTAGTTGCAGAAGCCGTACTCCATAAAGGGATGGGCTACGCGCACATACTGAGAGCCGTCAAACACGAAAAACTCGCAGAAATAGTTGCTGGCGCCGAAGGTGGTGGTGATGACAAGGTCGCTGTAGCCGTCAAAGTTGACGTCTTCCTGCGTGATTTCGGGGGTCTGCTCATCGCCGTCAAAATAGATGAGCTGACCGTTGGGCGCGGTATAGCAGTAGATAACGCCTTCATCGCGCGTTTCGCCCACCTTGATGCAGCTGCCGGTTTGCGGACGCTGCGTAACAACGGGCGAAGCGGTCCTGATGGGCGTAAAGGTAGGCACAGGCGTAGCAACAGGGCGCACGCTGCCTGCAGCAGCCACCATGGTGGTCACCATGTAGCCAATCCGGTCGCCCGCGTCCACATAGCTCCAGCCGTCCGCGGTCTCGCCCAGCAGACGCAGACCCGCGCCGTTGTTATAGCGGCCCAGCGACTGCGAGGACGTGGAGGGCGCCTGTCGGAGGTTGACCCAGGAGCTGTTCGGATTTTGCACCACATAGGTGGGCGCAGCGGATACGGGCCTCTGGGTAGAGATGCAGTCGCGGTGCATGTAGCCGTTTTCATTACCCACGCGCACCTTGACCCACTCATCGGTCATGCTGCCGAGCACGGTGATTTGGGTGCCGGTGAAGTACAGGCCCAGCGACTGTCCCTCCTGCATGGGCTTCAGGCGCAGGTGTACGCGGTCAGAGGTAGGCGCATTCACATAGGCGATGCCATCCCAGGCAATGCCTGTAAGGGGCATAAGCAGTACCAGCGCCATCAGCAGCGCAAGAAGACGTTTTTTCATGGGGATTCCTCCTTTGTCGAAGTACCTGTATCAATGTAACGAATCGGGTCTGCCTTATCTTTCCGTCTTTTGGAAAAAAAGCATCCTCCTGCCTCAGTGGAAGGGGATGCTTTTGTTTAGGGCTGTTTCATCAGGCGGATGAACACCACTTCGCAATCGGTGCCCACGCGCATGGGCATGCCCCATGTGCCTGCGCCCGAAGTGACGATGACCTGCGCATCCCCCGCCTGACCGTATCCGTAATCCACGGCATACATGCGGTCGGTGATGAGCCCGCCGGGGAAAATCTGTCCGCGGTGGGTGTGTCCGCTCAGAATAAGCTGTGTTTCCGCGCCGTAGGTATGCACATGGGCGGGGTTGTGGTCCATCACCACAACAGGCAGCTCAGGGGAAGCCGTTTGCAGGATGGTCTGCATATCGGTGCGCCTTACGCCGCCCCTGCCGATGGGCGAGGCGTCCGCACGGCCCGCAAGCACAAGGCGGTCATCAATGAGGGCATAGTCTTCGGCAAGCAATGTGATTTGGCATTCCGCCAGAAAATCGACCATCTGCCCGTAGGTGCTGCCCGCGTCATGGTTGCCAAGGCAGGCATACACGCCATACGGCGCATCGATGGAGGAAAGCACCTGCCTGACCTCGTCGGGGTTTTCAATGGCGGCAAAATCGTTGTCAAACACATCGCCCGCGATGCACACCAGCTGCGGCGAAAGGGCGTTGATTTGCTCGACCACTTTTTCAAGCCGCTTTTCCGAGCCCACCGCGCCAAGGTGCAGATCGCTCACCAGCGCAGCGGTCATCTCCTGCTGCAGTTTGGGCAGGGCAACGTCATACGTTTTGACGCGCACATTGGCAGCGTGGCAAAAGCCGTACACACTGACCACAAGGGCACAGATGAGTGAAGATACGGTCACAACAAAGCGGCAGCCTTTGGGTACAGGCGCTGGTATGAGCCTGACCAGCCTGCCAAGCAGCAATACCGCATCCCCCGCGAGCAAGAACAACAGCAGATAGACGCACGTGCCCATCCAGTAAGCGCTCGCAAGACGCAGCGCGTTTTTAAGCCCTGCGCCGATGGGCAGCATGGAGCGCATAAAGCCCAGCACCAGCACGGCTGTCAGCAGCACAAACACCGCAAGGGACAACGCAAACGGAAAGCGCGGAAACACATACTGCACGCACTGCGCCATGCGGCGTGCAAAGTACACCGTAACGCCGCCAAGCAGCGCGGTCATGACAAGCGCAAACGCAGGCACTTTCGCACCTCCCATTTTGAATCAGGCGTTGTTGTTATTATTGTTGTTATTGTTATTATTGTTATTGTTGGAGCTTCCGCCGCCGTCAAAGCTGCTGCCGGCGTCAAAGGTGCCGCCGCCCGCGGATTGCTTGCGGGTAAGGCGCAGCTCGTTGCGGTTGATAACCGCCATCATCACATCTGCGGGACGCAGATAGACGTCGCTGATGTGCTCCGCAGGGCCGCCCGCTTCATTGCGGATGTCGATGCCCTTATCGGTGCAGATGATGGACGCGCCCTGCGTTACCTTCTGATAGCAGTATTCCAGGCATTCATCGTCAAACTCGGGGTCTGCTGTTTTGAGCGTCTGCACGCGGGAAAAGATCATCAAATCATCATAGGAGACGGTCTTTGCCTCCTCAGCGGTGAGGGGCGCGCCCTCAAACAGGCGTTTCAGGATCGAATATTCCATGATTTTCTCTCCTCTTTTGCAGCATGGGCGGAAGCGCCACGCGCATAAATTCGATATTCTGGAACGGCAGGTTGATGGCCTGCAAATGGTAGTAGGCGTTTTCCTTATGCTTGGCGTAATGCACATTGCGCAAAGCGGTGGTGGTAAAGAACAGGTTGTTGGGCACTTCGGTGCCAAGCATGGAAAGATACGGCGCAAGAAGCTCATCCAGCTGCACGCGGTAATAGCCCTCGCGGTCGGATGGCATCATCTCCAGCGCGTAGCCGTGAAGCTCCAGCGTGGCAACATGCGCCTGCTTTAAGCGTCCCTCATCGCCGTAGGTGATGCACCGCCCGTCCAGAAGCATGATGTACAGGGCGTTGTGCATGGGCCAGTCCGCCTGTGCGCACAAATAATCCCTGCGCATGTACAGCACAAGCTTTGTCATGGGCAAAACATGCAGCACATCGCGCACGCGCTTGGTCAGCTGGCTGTGCAGCGGATAATCGCGCCCGTCGCATTGGAGGATGAAGGCATCGGGGTCGTAGACCTGCTTGAGCTTTTCATCCGATGCGATGATGGAAGCAAGCGACGGCATGCCCATGGGTCCCACGGCAGGGTCGCGCCAGTAGGCGGCGGCCTCCTCGGGGCGCATGCGCGCAAGGTAGTTGTAGGCGGCGTTTTCGCTCGGCGTCCAATCGGCAAAATCGCGCTCGTACAGCTTCTGCTGCACAAGGCAGGTGTAGGAAAGCCCGCACCCGTCATTCTTTTTCACAAACGGACAGCCCGTGCGGCATAATTCCAGCCAGCGGCACTCGCCGCACTGCTTTTCAAACGGCACGCAGGCATGTGCCTGTTCAATTTTCTTTTGGGCCGCGGCAAGGATATCCTCCACGCTGTCGGTGTAGATGTTGCCGTAGTAAAAATCAGGATGGCCCTGTCCGCGCACGCAGGAATACACATCGCCGCTGCGCTCCAGCAAAAAGAACTTTTCGCCGCAGTTGACACAGTTGGTGCAGTACTCGGGGCCAAACTCGGCAAACCACGCGCCGTTCAAACCCTTTTCAAGGTCGGTGCCCGTAAACTCGGCCTTCATGCGCTCGTAAAACGCTGCCTGCTCCTGCATGGTGAGGGGCGTGAGGGCGTTGGGCGCATCGGGGGATGCAAAGCCAAACATGAAGTTAAAATCATTCATGTCAAGGCAGGTATGTTCATGCAGCCAGCGGATATCCTGAACGATCTCATCCATGTGCTCAAAATGCTCACGGAAAATGGTGGCGGATACCTTTTTGCGGCAGGGAAGCTCGCGCAGCATTTCCACATTTTGAAGGATGCGGCTGAGTGACTCGCCCCCGCCCTTGGTGCGGCGGTGCTCCCTGTGCATGGAAAGCGGCAGGTCAAGGCTGCCGCTGACGGAAATGCCAAACTCGCGGATGGCGTCGATATGCCTGTCCAGCCCCAGCAGATTGGTCTTGATGTGCGGCGCGCGGGGCGTAACGCCAAAGCTTTTGAGAATAAGCCTGTGACGCTCGTAATACTCGCTCACATACTGCGCAAGCTGCCAAAAATCCTCCTTGGGCAGGGTGGTCACCTCGCCGCCGTGCAGCGAAATATTGAACGGCACCACCTCAGCCGCGTGCAGCTTGTCAACGGCATACTGCAGGGTCTCCAGCGCGCCGTGCTCATCCTGCGCACAGTCGGTCTGGTCGCCCAAATAGCAGTAGCTGCAGCGCATGTTGCACTGAAGGGTAGGCACGTACAAAAGATGGATGGGTCGCATTCGCTTCCTCCGTTATTTGCGGATGACTTTGACAGGGGTATCCTTGAAGGCGCGTTCATCCACCGTGCAGCCCTTGGGCACTTCGACCTCGGCAAGGTTGGAACAGCCGCGGAAAGCGGAAGAGCCGATTTCCAGCAGCGTGGAAGGCAGACGGACGTCCTCCAGGCTTGTGCAGTTGTAGAACGCTCTTTCGGAAATTTTGAGCACGCCGTGCGGCACAACGATGCTCGTAAGGCTCGTGCACTCTTCAAAGGTGCGCTCGCTGATTTTGCCGTTGGGCATGGTGGAAGGCAGGGTGACGCTCTGCAGGCCCGCGCAGCCGGAGAAGGCATACGCGCCCAGCGTGTTCACCCTTTCGGGCACAACGATGGACGTAAGCCTGGAGCAGTTGCGGAAGGCATAGGCGGAAATGGTGGTCAGCGTATCGGGCAGCGTGACCTGCTTAAGACCATAGCAGTTGTCAAAGCAGTTGGCGCTGATTTTGATAAGCCCCTCGGGCAAATCGACCTGCTTGAGCGCGGAGCAGAAGGCGAAGGTCTCGGCGTTGAGCTCGGTCACGCCCGCAGGCACGGCGCATTCTTCCAGACGCAGGCACATCTTGAACGCTTCCGCGCCAAGCGTGGTAAGTGACCGGGGCAAAACGGCCTTTTCCAGATAGGAGCAGCTGCGGAACGCGCCCGAGGCAATGGTCTTTACGCCTTCGGGCACCACCACGCAGGTAAAATCATCACGGTCGGCAAAAGCCAGCTTGCCGATGGCGGTCACGGGCAGGCCATCCACTTCGGAAGGCAGCGTGAGCACACCTTCCACCACATCCCCCTGCCAGTTATAGAGGGTCACCTCGCCGTTTTCGACCAGATAGGCGGGCGCGGGCGTTGCGGTGGGCGCGGTGGTGTAGGCCACAAAATCGGAAGCGGCGGGCTTGCTGCCGTCGAGGCCCAGAAATGCGCTGCAGCCAAGGTTTGCCGCTATCACGGCAACGCCCAGCAGCGCGGCTGTCTTTGCGCTGCGCCGGCTCTGCTGCAGCTTGTCCGCGGCTTTGCTTCCGTTATCCGTAAGCACTTTGATGGTAAAATACAGCGGCTGGCTGCGCACTTCGGGCGGTGCAGTGTAAAGGTAATTGAGCAGATTCTCGGTCACGTCACGCTTGCGCGCCTGCAGATAGGGCTTCCAGATGCTCCACAGCGCCACGGCGGGAATGAGCGTCAACACGCTCAGCGCATAGCAGCCGCTTACCAGCACCAGCACCGTCCATACAAACGCGATGACAAACACAGCAACGCTTTTGCCGCCGCGTTTTCCCGCATCCTGCGACAAAAGGGCCTGCTGCAGTTTTTCTTTATCCGTGCCCAGCGCGGTAAGCAGGCGGTATATCATTTCACCCGTATTCATTCAGGTCATTCCTTTCCGTATGCGGCGTAAAAAAAGGCGCACTTCGCCCATGAATGTATTTGATGGTTTTGAATATACCATATTTTTCACGCAAGGTCAATCGAACACTGTATCCAAAAAGGGTCTGCCGCCTTTGGCAGCAGACCCTTTGGGTTATTTTCAGTTCTTGGCGGAAGCCTCGCGCAGAGCGTTTTCGGGCTTCTTTTTCTGGATGCCGCTCCAGGCGTGCATGACCAGCGCAGCGGCGATAACGCCGTAGGAGATGAACACGCGGAAGTATTCGCCGATGGCAGCGTCGCCGAAGAGGTTCTTGGCAGCGGGCGGAGCCACGATGAACAGCAGGTGGAACAGGATACAGCCCAGAATGGCCTGACCGTTGGTGGCCTTGCGGATGGAAGCGCCGCCTACGAGGATGGCAGCACCCGCGTACAGACCCACCTGCTCATGAGCGCCGTAGGTCTGGAAGGAGCCCATGTTCTGCACGAACATCAGCTGGCCCCAGCCGGCGAGCACGGTGGAGATGACGATGGCGATGAGACGCACGCGGTCAACATTGATACCGCTGGCATTGGCAACGGTACGGTTCTGACCGACAGCGCGGAACTGCTGACCCAGACGAGTCTTCATGATGGCGATGTTGAACAGGCACAAAAGACCCACCACGCCGAAGGTGACCATGGGCACCTTGACCATGCTGAACAGCGCAGCCACAGCGGGGATCTGGTACAGCGCGCACAGTACGGCAGCCGCGCCAACGGCGATGGCGCCCTTCTTGGCGCTTACCTTCTTGAGAAGGATGCACACAATGGCGATCAGAGCGATGGCGCCGCACACAACGTACAGGGCAGTGCCGAAATCGGTCTTCCAGATGCCGTCGAGGGCGTACTTGATGCCGCCGCCCGCGCCGCCGGTAAGGTCGATGGTGTTGGCAACGCCGGTGGAACCCTTGATGACCAGACCGCTGGTCTTGAGGGGGATGAGGTTGCCGAAGATGAACAGGAACAGCAGCTGGTACAAACCGTTGGCGAAGTAGCCAAGGATCAGACCGCCGATCATTTCCTGACCCTTCATCTTGTTGAGCAGCTTACCGATGAGGAAGCCGAACACAGATGCGATGGGCAGGGTCATGGCCATCGCCAGCAGGAAGCCGGGCAGACCGCCCACGCCCCACTCGATCACCCACAGCACGCTGATCTGCGCAGCCATGGCGCCGATGGTGATGGCAAAGTTGATGCCCATGCCGGCAACGATGGGAATGATCAGCGCCAGCACGATGAAGGAGTTACGGCTCAGACGGCCAAACAGCTCGTAAATAACGTAGGGCACAGTCTGACCGGAGAAGATCATGCACAGGGTACAAAGCACCACGAACATGACCGTTACTGCGTTCTGACGCAGAATGGAGCGGATGTCTTTCTTAGCCACGAGAAGCACCTCCGGACTTGGTAAGCGCATAGAGGATGATGCCGTTGGAGATCAGGATGCGCAGGGTCTCAGAAATGGTGGAACCGGGCACCAGAACGTTGGCAACGGGCATACCCAGGGTCAGAACGCCCTGGAACAGGAAGGTACCGATCAGCACGTGGCTGATCTTGCAGCGGCTGGTGGTAGCGCCGCCGATGAGGATGGCGGATGCAGCGATGAAGCCCATCTGACGGGGCGCGGTATACAGCTGCATGAAGCCGTAGGACTGGCTGTACACCAGAATACCCACAGCGCCCAGTACGGTGGAAAGCACCGTGCCGATGACACGCATCTTGTCAACATTGATGCCGGTAGCCTCGGCAAAACGGGGGTTGTTGCCCACAGCCTGCATGGCTACGCCGGTCTTGGAGCGGCTGAACAGCCATACCAGCAGGCAGCACAGCAGCATGAACAGCAGCAGACCCGTGGGCACCTTGAAGCCGCCGATGTTGAAGGAGAGCAGGTCGTCCAGAATGTGACGGAAGTTGGTGCTGTCCAGACCGATGGTGTTGCGCAGGCCCGTGCCCAGCGGCCAGCGGAGCTTGAGGCTCTGGAAAGGCAGCACCAGCCAGGCGATGCACATCAGAGATACGATGGAGAAGCCAACGTAGGTGGTAACGCTCATTTCCTCGCCCTTGAGGCGGTTGAGCAGCTGTGCGTACAGCCAGCCGCAGACGGCGGCGATAAGGCTGCCCACGAGGATGGCGAAGCCGAAGCCCAGCCAGCCGGGGATGCCCAGCTCGATGGTGAGCAGGCCGCCGATGAGACCCGCGACCAGACCGATGGGCAGGCCGAGGTTGAGGCTGATGCCGCACTGGATGCCGGGTACCATGGCAAGTACCATGATGCTGTTCATACCCATGCGCACAACGGTGTTGGAAAGCAGGGTGGACAGGCTCAGGTCATACAAAAGCGCCATGAAGCACAGCAGGATGAAGAACAGACCGATGATAACGCGGGGGATGCCCAGCTTGGCCACCAGCAGCTCATTGAACAGGATGGTCAAAGCGGCGATGATGAGGGCAACGGCGCCGTAGATGAGGTCATCGGCGTAGCGGATGACGAAAGCGGCGCTCTTGTTGTCCAGCGCATCGATGCTGCCGGCATCCACATAGCGGTCGTACTGGATGGTGAAATCATCGCCCGCCTGATAGGTGATGTCGGCGATGGTGCCCTTCAGGGTAGCCAGCGCAGCGTCATCCATCACGGGGTAGATACCCTTGAGGGCTTCGCCTACAAATACATAGGCTTCGTCGGCCTTGGCGCTGAGGGCGATCATTTCCTCAGTGGCTTCAAAGCCGCTCATGTCAACAGTCACCTTCAGCTCGTCGCTTACTTCCTGACCGGCGGCGACCTTTTCATCGCGGGCGGCTTCGGCAGCGGCGTAAGCTTCGTCATAGTGAGCGTCGATATAGGCCTGACGGGCGGCGTTTTCGCTGTCAGCGTAAGCCTTCATGGCGGCGACATAGCCGTCCATGGCCTTTTCCAGCTCGGTGGTATCAATGGCGGAATAATCCGTGGAGGTGCTGGAGTACTTGGCGCGGGTCTCCTCTTCGGCCTTGGCAACGGCCTCGCGGATGGCGCTCATGCCGCCGCCGGCAGCCTTGGCTTCAGCGGTGGCTTCCTTCTTGGCGATGGCAACGTAGCTTTCGACCACGCCTTCGCCGGTAGCGTTGAGCAGGGTACGGATGCGCAGGGTGTTGAGCACGTCGGTGCCCACTTCGCTTTCACGCTTGGGCATGCTTACGCTGCCCAGCACGGCCATCGCTACGGCGCATACGCACAGGAGGATGGCGAGGATGCGGCGGAATTTGGACTTGGTCATTGTACGCCATCTCCTTTCTTGTTGTGTTCAGAGGGCTTGATGCCGCTCATGGCCAGACCGAAGTCGGCGTCGGAGGCGTTGGGGCTGAGGATATCCACCAGCTTGCCTTCGGATACGATGGCAATGCGGTCGGAAACGCTGCGCAGCTCCTGCAATTCGGAGGAGACCATGACAATGGTCATGCCCTGCTCGCGGTTGAGCTTGACGAGGGTCTCCAGCACCAGCTTCTTGGCGCCGATGTCGATGCCGCGGGTGGGCTCGGATACAAACAGGAAGCGGGGACCCATGACCAGCGCGCGGGCGATGCAAACCTTCTGCTGGTTGCCGCCGGAGAGCGTGCCGCTGTGCTGGGTGGGGCCAAAGCAGCGGATGTCGAGTTCCTTGATCATCTTTTCGGCGGTCTCACGGATGGCCTTGCCGTCCTTGAGGGTGATGGGGCCGAACTTGTGCAGGAAATCGCCCTTGATCTGCATAGCGTTGAAGGCGATGTTGTCTTCGATGGACTGGTCAAGCAGCAGGCCCACGCCCTTGCGGTCCTCGCTGACCATGGCAATGCCGGCGCGCAGCGCGTCGCCCGCGCTGCCCAGCTTCAGCTCTTCGCCGAAGAGCTTGACGGAGCCCCAGGAATCGTACAGGCTCATCACACCGTTGGGGATGCCCAGCTTGCCCTGACCGGCCAGACCGCCGATACCGAGGATCTCGCCCTCGTACACGTCAAAGCTTACGCCGTTTACTTCCTCGCCGGCCATGTCAACATGCAGGTCGCGCACTTCCAGCGCTACCTTGCCCTGAGGAGCGGGACGGGCGTCCGCCTGCACCACAGCCTCGCCCTTGCGGCCGATCATCAGTTCAGCCAGCTCGGTGATGGTGGTGTTCTTGGTCTCACGGGTGGCAGCCAGTTTGCCGTCACGCAGGATGGTGATGGAATCGGCAGCGGCGATAACCTCATCCAGACGGTGGGTGATGAAGATGATGGAGATGCCGCTTGCGGCGATCTGCTTCATCACCTTGATCAGCTGGGTGGCTTCGCTTTCAGTGAGTACAGCGGTGGGCTCGTCAAATACCAGCACCTTCACGCCGGTCTTGTCGATCTCGCGGGCGATCTCAACAAACTGCATATAGCCTACGGGCATGCCTTCCACACGGGTGAACTCGTCAATGTTCATGCCCACGCTGTCCAGCGCGCTGCGCGCGTCAAAGGACATCTTCTTCATATCCAGCGTTTCCAGGTTTTTGCCCATGAGACGGCTGAAAAGGTTGTTGTGGGTGATCTCGCGGTTCAGCTTGATGTTTTCGGTTACGGTAAAGCCGGGCAGCAGCATGAACTCCTGATGCACCATGCCGATGCCTTTTTTCATGGCGTCATAGGGAGACATCACATGGGTCTCCTCACCGTCCAGCAGTACCTTGCCGGCAAAGCCGCCGGTGGCATGGATGACGGGCATGCCGAACAGCACGTTCATCAGCGTGCTCTTGCCTGCGCCGTTTTCGCCCAGCAGCGCATGGATCTCGCCGGGACGCACGGAAAGGGAGACGTCACTCAGTACGGTGTTCTCGCCGTACTGCTTGGTGATGTTTTTCATCTCCAATACAAACTCTGCGCTCAATCCTGAGAACCTCCTTTGGTAAAAAAAGCGATGAAGAAACCGTCAAAAAGGCCAATCCATAGCCCCTCTGACGGTTTTTTCATAAAGGCTAAGACAGGGACAGGCCCGCCCGATGGCGGGCGGGCCTTTTTATCTTGCTTAACAGCTCGATCGGTTCAAAGATTACAGGTAATCGTTGAAGTCAACGGGAGCCAGCAGGATGGTGTAGTAGTTGTCGAAGGTGGTGCCTTCGGCGTTGGTGTAGTTGGCAACCTTGGCGCCGGGGATCTTAGCCTGCAGCAGGCCGGCCAGAGCTTCGCCGTCGTTGCGGGCAACGGTGCCGTCGATGTAAGCCTTGGCGTACTCAACACCGATCTCGATGATGGTCATAGCAACGGGGGAAGCCCAGGTGCTGTAACGGCCAACGGCGTCGTAATCAGCCAGCTTGGTGGCGATGGCCTTCAGAGCGGCCTCGTCATCACCGCCTACAGCCAGTTCCAGGCCCAGGGTAGCGGGGAAGGCGTGATAGGGGCTGGGGCAGCAGGGCTGGGGATAGTAGGCGTTGGGCTGGGTCAGGATGGCAGTCTGCAGAGAGGGCTGCATGCCGCAGTTGGTGGTGAAGAAAGCAACCTTCTTGCCTTCGTACTTGGCCATCTGCTGGGGAACGTCTTCCAGGATGAACTGCTGGGAAGCGGACAGACCGGCTTCAGCGGTGGGGTCGGGAGCGGTTACGTCAACCAGCTCGATGCCCAGAGCATCGGCGTTGGCCTGCAGCAGCTCGTGACGGCCAACGATCAGCTCCATGGCCATGTGACGGGGGAAGGAGTAGTGGATGAACACTTCGATGCCCCACTCAGCGCACTTTTCCATGATGGAGTCGCCCTGAGCGATTTCGTCAGCGTACATTACGATGTCGGCAGCGCCGGAGATAACAGCGGGGTCTTCCTGGGGAGTGCCGGCGATGAACAGGATGTCTTCGCGGCCCATTTCACGGATCTTCTGGATAGCGGGGGTAGCGCCGGGAACGGCCTGGCACATTACGATGGCCTTCACTTCGGGATCGGCAGCGAAAGCAACCAGCTGGGAAACGGTGGTCTCCTGCTCGGACATGAAGTTATCGGGGTAGGTGGCGGTCACGATGTGATCGGCGCCCCAAACTTCAACGGCCTTCTCGGCAGCGCGGAATTCTTCTTCGCCCTGAGATACGGTACCGGTCATGATGGCGATCTTCCAGTTGCCTTCCTCGGCAACAGAGATGGAGCACAGGCTCAGCAGCATCGCTACGGCCAGGATCATGCTCAACAGCTTCTTCATAGTGGGGGTCCTCCTTAAGAATTGTATTTGGCTGGTCTCATCCGCCCTTATCATCCTCGCGGGATGTTTGCAAGCAGCCGGATGAAACTTGCAACCGTTTGTGATGGTTGCAAGTATAGCACTCCATTTACGGCTGTGCAAGGGGGTTTTTGCATAAATACAAACAAGATACATTTGCAAAAATGCAATTTTGCAGTGCTTTTCCTGCATTTTTGCACATTTTTATCCCGTTATGCAGCTTTCGTTGTGCATACCGCTGAATTGTCGGGCAGCTTTTTACAGCAGAGTACCAAAAATCACTCATGGATGAATTTTTCGTTTTTTGACCAGTTTTTCATGGTTTTTGTCTCAAAAGCCCCTTGTTGCATTCATTTTGCCCGCGTGATATGATAGAAAGTGCGTTTTTTCTTTTATAAATAATTATGCATTTGTTTTCAGCGAGGTGATTTTTCCATGCCCGTACAGCTTATCCGCAACGATATTACCAAAATGCAGGTCGACGCCATCGTCACCTCCTCCAACCCGCAGCTAACCCCGGGCAGCGGCGTCAACGGCGCCATCCACCGCGCGGCAGGCCCCGCCCTTGCCGAGGAATGCCGCACGCTCGGCGGCTGCGGCACGGGTCAGGCCAAAATCACCCGCGGGTATGACCTGCCCTGCCGATGGGTCATCCACACGGTAGGCCCTGTGTGGCGCAGCGGCCTTTACGGCGAGGAGATGCTCCTCAACGCCTGCTATTTCAACAGCCTGCAGCTTGCCTACCGCCACGGCGTGCAGTCCATCGCCTTCCCGCTCATCTCCGCCGGCGCGTACGGCTACCCCTACGACCGCGCCGTCAAAATCGCCATGAACGCCATCCGCGCCTTCCTGATGGACTGTGAGGATGATATGCAGGTCTACCTTGTGATATACAACAGGGAAGCCATGACCGTCACATCGCAGCTGTACAAAAACATCGAGCAGTACATCGACGACGCCTATGCCGAGGAGCATGCACTGCGCCGCCGCGGCAGGATGAATCTGCCCCCGATGCATGACATCCTGTGCGACTCGGATGCGGGCGGCGGCTTCTTTGAGGATGCAGTTTTCTGCGAAAGCGCCCCCATCCCCGCCCCCTGCGCGCCGTGCTCCTTCGGCTCATTGGAGGAGGCGCTGGACATGCTGGATGAAAGCTTCTCCCAGATGGTGCTTCGAAAAATCAGCGAAAAGGGCATGAAGAACGCCGAGTGCTACACAAAGGCCAACATTGATAAAAAGCTGTTTTCCAAACTCAACAACGATATCCACTACAAGCCCAAAAAGACCACCGCACTCGCCTTTGCCATCGCGCTGGAGCTTTCCCTGCCCGAAACCAAAGAGCTGCTCATGAAAGCAGGCTACGCCCTCAACCGCAGCGAAAAGCTCGACATCATCGTAGAATATTTCATCGTACATCAAAACTACGACATTTACGAACTCAACGAAGTGCTCTTCTACTACGAGCAGACCCCGCTTGGCAACGTGATTGCATAAAACTTTTTGAAAAAAAGTGAAAGGTCGCTTTTCAAGCGACCTTTTGTCCTCTCCTTCCTGCTAAGATGAACATGTCGAAAGACAAAACACATTTTTTCAGGAGGGTATGTAATATGAAGAAGAATCTGACCGAGCTGGTATTTATCCTTGACCGCAGCGGCTCCATGAGCGGGCTGGAAGCGGACACCATCGGCGGTTTCAACAGCATGATCGAAAAGCAGAAGAAGGAAAGCGGCGAGGCATTTGTATCCACCGTGCTTTTCAACCACGAGAACGCCGTTATCCACGACCGCGCCGATATCCGCGACATCCGTCCCATGACGCAGGATGATTACTGCCCCTGCGGCTCGACCGCGCTGCTGGATGCCATCGGCAGCGCCATCCACCACATCGGCAACGTGCACAAGTACGCCCGTCCCGAGGACGTGCCCGAAAAGACGCTCTTCATCATCACCACCGATGGCTTTGAAAACGCCAGCCGCCGCTACAATGCGGATGAGATCCGCCGAAAGATCCAGCGTCAGAAGGAAAAGTACGGCTGGGAGTTCCTCTTCCTCGGCGCAAACATCGACGCTGTGGAAACCGCCAGCCACATCGGCATCGAGCGCGAACGCGCCGTCACCTACCGCAGCGACTCCGTGGGCACGCGCCTCAACTACGCCGTGCTCAACGAGGCCGTCACGCACGTTCGCAATTGCGGCGGCATCCCCACGAACTGGCAGGCCGCCATCAACGAGGACATGTCCTCCGACCGTTGATCCATACCAATGATTAAAGAAAGAAGGTTTTGCTATGTACGGCGCCATCATCGGCGATATCGCAGGCTCCCGTTTTGAGTTCAACAACTACCGCGCAAAGGATTTTGAGCTGTTCACGCCCGAATGCATGGTCACCGATGACAGCATCATGACCCTCGCCGTTGCCGAGGCCCTCATGCGCAGCGCGCCCGACTTTGCCGACCTTGGCAAGCAGGCCGTCAGCTGCATGCAGGAAGTGGGCCGCCCCTACCCCGGCTGCGGCTACGGCGGAAACTTTCTGCACTGGATGTACTCCGACCATCCCGGGCCCTACAACAGCTTCGGCAACGGCGCTGCCATGCGCGTGAGCGCCTGCGCCCTTGCCGCCCGCACCCTTGAGGAGGCAAAGGCCTTCAGCAAGGCCGTCACCGAGGTCACGCATGACCATCCCGAGGGCATCAAGGGCGCGGAAGCCACCCCCGTGGCGGGGTTCATGGCCAAAAGCGGCGCATCCATGCAGGAGATCCGCGAAGCCATCGATTGGGAATACTATCCCATGACCTTCACGCTGGATGAGATCCGCCCCACGTACTGGTTCAACGAGACCTGCCAGCACACCGTGCCGCAGGCGATGCAGGCGTTTTTCGAATCCACCTCGTTTGAGGACGCCATCCGAAACGCCGTATCCGTCGGCGGCGACAGCGATACCCTCGCCGCCATCACGGGCAGCGTGGCAGCCGCCTACTGGGGCGTGCCCGAGGAGCTGAAGCAGCAGGCTCTCACCTTTATGGACGACAGGCAGAAGGATATCCTTTTCCGCTTTGAAGCGTTTTTGAAGCGATAACCATAGACC
>JAZKYW010000270.1:0-12341 GCA_045612325.1 Candidatus Limiplasma sp.
TACAAGGGGGAGGTTTGGGTTAGGCGATGTGCCGGGGAAAATAAAGATGGACTCCCACCTGCGTGGGAGTCCAAAATGTACTGCAAATGTGGAATTAGGCCTTGCCGGCGCAGCCCAGAACGTTGATCAGCTTGTGGCGAACCAATTCTTTGATGTTTGCTCTTGCGGGCTTCAAATATTCTCTGGGGTCAAACTTGGAAGGCTCATCGTTGAAGAACTTACGGATGGTGCCTGTCATAGCCAGACGCAGGTCGGAGTCGATGTTGATCTTGCAAACAGACAGGGCAGCAGCCTTGCGCAGCTGCTCCTCGGGGATGCCGACGGCGTCGGGCATCTTGCCGCCGTTTTCGTTGATGATCTTCACGAAATCCTGGGGCACGGAAGAAGCGCCGTGCAGAACGATGGGGAAGCCGGGCAGACGCTTGGAAACTTCCTCGAGGATGTCGAAGCGCAGGGGCGGGGGCACCAGGATGCCCTTCTCGTTGCGGGTGCACTGAGCGGCGGTGAACTTGTAAGCGCCGTGGCTGGTGCCGATGGCGATGGCCAGGCTGTCGCAGCCGGTGCGGGTGGCGAACTCTTCTACTTCTTCGGGACGAGTGTAGCTGGAATCCTCAGCGGAAACCTGAACGTCGTCCCCAACGCCGGCCAGGCGGCCCAGCTCGCCTTCAACGGTGACGCCACGGTCGTGAGCGTACTCAACGACCTTCTTGGTCAGAGCGATGTTCTCTTCGAAGCTCAGGTGAGAGCCGTCGATCATAACGCTGCTGAAGCCGCCGTCGATGCAGTTCTTACAGGTTTCAAAGTCAGGGCCGTGGTCCAGGTGCAGGGCGATGGGCAGGCCGGTCTCCTGAACGGCAGCTTCGACCATCTTCACCAGGTATGTATGGTTGGCATAAGCGCGGGCGCCCTTGCTGACCTGCAGAATCACAGGAGAGTTAACAGCCTTGGCAGCCTCAGTGATGCCCTGAACAATTTCCATGTTGTTCACGTTGAAAGCGCCGATGGCGTAGCCGCCTTCATAAGCCTTCTGGAACATTTCCTTGGTATTGACGATAGGCATGGGGTAATTCCTCCTTAACCATATTGGTACAGAGTATATTATACCAAAAGAATGCCCGCTTGTGTAGGGGGCAGGGGCGCAAATTACGTGAATATTTTGTCAAAGTTGTTTCCTGTGAAATATTTGACATTTCCTGTCGAACAGAGTATTATGGTAAGATGAAAGAAGTCCGGAGAGGAGGGGAACCAATGCCTCAGAATTGGGAACGCGGCAACGCAGCAATGCAGCCGTCCTATGATGAAAACGCAGCCCGTAACCCTTTTACTCCCGTTGACTATGCCAAGAGACTGCAAAACGCGCCCCGCAAGCGCTATACGCCGCCGGTGCCTTCCGCGCCGCCCATGCCGCAGCGCGGTTATGAAGTGCCGCAGTACATGCAGCCTCAGCAAAACCAGCTGCCCCCGCAGCAGGCATATGTGCCTCAGCAGCCGCAGCAGGCGTACGTGCCGCAGCAGCCCATGCAGGATGCCGCAGGCGCTCCGTATTCCGCCGCGCTTTTCACGCATCAGCCCACGGCGGTGATGCCCAACGGCCGGAATGCTCAGCCCGCTGCCGCAAATGCCCCCGCTGACCACGCAAACGCTTCGCCCGTGCCCCGCCCCGTGTGGCAGGAGGACGTGCCCGAAGCCGCGCCCCGCTATTATTCCGCAGAGGATATCCCCCTGCGCGACCCCTTCACGCCTGCCAGGTCCCACGAAAACGATGAGCAGCAGCCTGAAGAGGAAAAGAAACCCGCCAAGGATGTCAAAGCGCAGAAGAACGATCCGCCGCCCATTCGCATCGACCGTCTGCTGGCTCTGCCCCTTGCCCTTGTGATGATCATTATTTGCGTATTCGCAGGCGGACGCATGATCGGCGAGCTTATGCGCAACGACCGCGAGACCAAGGAGCACGAGGCCAACGGCATGCAGGTATATGCAGGCGCCATTCAGGTGGAACTGCCCCCCGCAGGTCAGACCTTCCCGCCCGAGCCCAATACGCCCACGCCCGAGCCCCTCGATTCCGCGAATGCGGCCATGGTGCCCGGCGAAGAAGTCACCGCCACGCCCACCAAGCGCAGCAAGCTCACCTCCTATCCCAAAAACCCCATGCGCAACATCACCGAAAGCCTGCGCGAGATGCATACCGCCAACAGCGACGTTGTGGGCCGACTGGTCATCGACGGTCTGGTGGATGAAATGGTGATGCAGCGCAATAATACGTACTACCTCACCCACAATTCCAACGGCATCACCAGCGATGCGGGCGCGGTTTTCGCAGACCAGAGCTGCGTGCTGCGCAATCCGCCCGAAAACCTGCTCCTGCGCGGTCAGAGCGGCGTGGGCGGCAAGGTATTCGCTCCGCTGTGGCAGTTTGTCAGCGGCGGTCAGCAGTTTGCAGCCGCGCACAGATTTGCCCGCTTCATTGGCCTCTACGATGACGAGCTGTACGTGCTGCTTTCCGTCATGGTGGTGGATATCAATCCCACCGGCAGCCGCTACTTCAACTACGCCAGCAGCCCCTCCTTCACCACGGACGAGGCCATGCTCAGCTACGTTGAAAGCATGCGCAGCCGCAGCCTGTACCAATTCGGCGCGGATGTGCAGCCGACCGACCGTCTGCTCACCATTGCCACGCTGGGCAGCGGCGATACCAATCTGGTGCTGCTCTACCGCATGGTACGCGATAACGAACAAGCAGGGCTGTAACGCCCCCTCATGAACAAACCACCCGTTTTCTTCGGGTGGTTTGCATTATCCCACGGAAAGGACGGAGATTCACCGTGTCCCAAACCAACAAGGGCCGCCTGTGGGTGCGCCTGATGAAACGCCACCGCGTGGAGCGCGATGCGCTGATCGAATGCGAGCATGACGAGGTGGAGGACGCCCTGCGCGACCTCCTGCCCTCTTTGGACCTGAGCCAGCCCATGTGGCTGCCCCGCCACCGTCAGGATTGGGAGGAGTACTCCCTCACGCGTTTCCGTCCCGAGCATTTTGTGGACAGCGTAGACTTTGACTACATGGAAGTTAGCTTTATCTTCCCTGAGGATGAGAAAAAGCAGCGCAAGCGCCACCTGCTGGAGGATGTGTGATAAAAGCCAAAAAGAGCGGACGATCGTCCGCTCTTTTGTTATTTGGGAGGTCATCAGCCGCCCGCCTGTGCATCAAGCAAAAGAAAACCCCTTCCCGTCAATAACGGGGAGGGGTTTTGAAAACTCACTTACTGGCAGCCTGCTCTTCCTGATAACGACCCAGCAGGTTCTTGATGCGGTCGTAGGGGGTGAGCAGCTTGCTGAGGCTGCGCTCGTGGTTGACGGTGGCAATGATGTAAGCGGTGTACTTGCTCATATCAGCCTCGATGAACCAGGGAGCGGCCTGCAGTTCGGGGGTGCGGTAGGTGAGGTTGGTGGAGATGATGCGGTGGATGAGGCCCTCTTCGTAAGCCTGGTTGAAGGCTTCGATGCCGTTGGTGAACAGACCGAAGGTGGCGGCGGCGAAGATGCGGTTGGCCTTGCGCTTCTTGAGCTGACGGGCCAGGTCCAGGATGGAATCGCCGGAGGAGATGATATCGTCGGAAACGAGGATATCCTTGCCCTCAACGCTCTCGCCCAGGTACTCGTGGGCGATGATGGGGTTGCGGCCGTTGACCACGCGGGTGTAGTCGCGGCGCTTGTAGAAGAAGCCCATGTTGACGCCCAGTACGGAGGAGTAGAAGATGTTGCGGTCCAGCGCGCCTTCGTCGGGGCTGACGATCATCATGTGATCGCGGTCGATCTGCAGGTCCTTCTGCTCACGGAACAGGGCCTTGAGGATCTGGTAGCTGGGCATAACGCTCTCAAAGCTGCCGTAGGGGATGGCGTTCTGTACGCGGGGGTCATGAGCGTCGAAGGTGAGGATGTTGGCAACGCCCATGCCTTCCAGCTCCTGCAGCATCATGGCGCAGTCGAGGCTCTCACGGGCGGAGCGGCGATGCTGACGGCCTTCGTACATGTAGGGCATGATGACGTTGACGCGCTTGGCCTTGCCGCCGATGGCAGCAATAACGCGCTTCAGGTCCTGATAGTGATCGTCGGGGCTCATGGGTACTTCGCGGCCGTACATCTTGTAGGTCACGTTGTAGGCGCCGGGATCGCTCAGAATGTAAATATCGTAACCGCGAACAGAGTCCTTGATGATGGCCTTGCCTTCGCCGGTGCCGAAACGGGGGCACTTAGCCTCGATAAGGAAGTCTTTGCGGTTGGCGCCCATCTGGGTGTAGAGGGGCATGTCCTCCAGGGCTTCCTGCTGCTCGTACCACTTCATCAGGTACTCATTGACCTTCTGGGCCATGGCCTCACAGCCGGGCATGGCGATGATGCCCAGAGGGCCGAAGGGGCGGGTCAGAAGTTCGTTGTTCCAGGTGCTCATAAAATCAGTCACAGTCATTCTCCTTCTGCTGCTTGATCATAAGGTTGGTTAGAGAATCGCTACAAGTATACAGCAAAAATACATTTCTGAAAAGTGTTTAAACGGAAAAAAGCAAACCTTATGTCGCTTTTTGTTGTTTTTTTTCGTACTTTTCAAGGGTTTGCAGACATATCCTGCCAACGGGAGAAAGGAGGCGCGGACATGACGTTTGTGTGCGCAGCGATGATGGGCGCGGTGCTGATTTTTTCGGGGGATGCCGCACAGGCGGCGCTCAGGGCCGCGCAGTGTTTTGTGCAGGGCGTGATGCCCACCCTCATGCCCATGGCGGTGCTTGGCAGGCTGATGCCGCAGGGAACGAATGCACCGATGCTGAAAACGGCCATGTTCGCCTTTTGCGCAGGCTCGCCCGCCGCGGCGCAGCGGGCGGCAGCGGCAGGCGCGTGCTTGCGCCCCAAACAGCGCGAATGTTTGCTTTGCCTGTGCGGTGTGATGAGCCCCGTATTTTTTACCGGCACGCTGGCAGGATGGCTGCAAAGCCCGGGCGCGGGGTGGAAACTGCTTTTGGCGCACTGGCTGGGCGCGCTGATTGCCTCGGCGCTCTGGTGGCTTTTGATGCCTGCGGATGAAACCGTCTCGTGGCCCGCACAGGCATCCGCCCCAAAGCCCGTCACGCTGCCCGAAGCCATCGCCCAAAGTGCGCAGACGCTGCTTTGCATCTGCGGCGCGATGACGGTGTTTTCCGTTGCCGCGTGCCTTGTGAACAAAGCCGCAGGATGGCTGTTTCCCGCCTTTCAAAACGGCAGGGCAGCGGCGGTCTTGTGGGCTGTGCTGGAAATCGGCGGCGGCTCCTCCGCCGTATGCGCGGCATGGGAAAAGCCGCACGCGGTGCTCAGCGCACTGTGCGGCTTTGGGGGATTGAGTATTCTGTTGCAGAACATGCTGTTTCTGGAAGGGCGCATCCGCCCCTGCAGGCTGATGCTGATGCGTGTGCTTCACGCGGCATGCAGCTGTGCTGCGGCATGCCTCATGCCTTTTTGAAGATCCAGAATTTGCTGATCACGTAATTGAACACCACCACAAACAGCAGGATGGCGATCCTGTTGGCTACGTTGGGCACGCCAAGCTTTACCAAAAGCAGCGCAAGCCCCTGCTCAAACAGGAAAAAGCTGACCAGTCTGCCCGCGGCAAACTGCCAAAGTTCCCGCCACAAGTGTCCGCCCTCAGCATGGAACACCATGCCGCGGTTGATCCAGAAGGCAAACAGCACCGCCACCACCCACGAAACCGTGTTGGCGGCGGATACCTGCGCGGCGCTTGCGCGGTTGATGCGCGCGATCACATCCGCAATCCATGCGCCCTGCGAAGGCGCGCTTTGCGCCAGCACAAAACACACGCCGTAGCTTACCACCATGCTCACCAGCGTGGTAAGCCCGCCTGCGATGAGATAGCGCAGCAGTTCGTACTCTTTGGGATGGCTCTCCAGCCATGCTTTGATCTTTCGGGTCATTTGCTTCCTCATTCCTCGCCGTGGTCACCGCGCGCGTAGTCGCAGCTCAGTACATCCGCCATGGGGATCACCAGCGGCGTTTTTTTGCTGCCCATGCGCATGGTCACGCTTGCGTCGTCATAGGAAAGGATGGATACGGTCTTTTGCACCATCTGCCCATCCAGCAGAAAAACGGCGCGGATCTTGCGCTCGTGCTCCATGGCGTAACGCAGAAAACGGATCATTGACGGTATTCCTCCGGTACTTCAAAAATGCGGTTGTGCCCGCCGATGGTCTCAAACGCCAGCGGGAACAGCGCCTCCAGCGCATCCTCGTTGAGCCTGTACTGGCTGTCGGTACGCTCGTAGGGGCTTACATAGATGTACTCCACGCCGTACCTGCGCAGGAAGTCGAGGTTGTCCTCGGGATTTTCATAGAACGCGGCGATCTCCGCGCGGCGTTCGGCGGTGTTGAAGCCGTGGTAGTACAAATACAGGTCGGTGGAGCATACCACAGTACGGCCCGCAAGCGCGCTCACGGGGTTGAGGTGCTGGCTGCCGGTGAGGAACACGCTGTGCCTGGGGGTATTCTCCTTGACGTACTCGGCGGTCTCCACATCCACGTAGGAATACGCCTGATAGGTGCTTACGCACTCACGCGCCACGGTCAGCACGGAGGAAGTAAAGCACAGCACCGCAAAGCCCGCCGCGATCAGTCTGCGCCCGCCGATGCCGCGCAGACGCTCCCACACATCCAGCGCGTAATCCGCCGCCATGGGCAGACACAGCAGGAACCACACATAGAACAGCTTGTTGTTATCGTACTCGTTGGGCTGGAAAAGGATGAACTCAGCGATGATGTAGATGAGGAACGCGCCGCAGGCGATGAGCCTGTTCTGACGTACATCCTCCCCGATAGATTCACCTTTGGGCGCTCTGCGGCACAGCGCAAGTATGATCAGCACATACGGCACGCCGATATTCTTTAAGTAGAACCACAGGTAGTTATCCACCAGCCCATAGCCGCCGCGGTTGTTGCACCAGTTAAAGCGCAGGCGCAGGAAGTGGTCGCTGCCCGTAGCCTGCACAAAGGTGAAGGCAAACAGCTGCGGCACCGAAAGCACCGCGGCAATGCTGCCGTAGATGAGCCACGGCTTGAACGCCTGCCAGCGGTCCTGTTTTTCGGTGATCACGCAGTAGGCGCACGCGCCCGCGCTGAACAACGCCAGCGCCAGATAACTGTGGGTATGAATGAGCGGCAGCCCGCCCGCAAACAGTCCAAGCAGAACAAGCGCGCGCCATCCATGCTTCTGCCTGCGGCAAAGCGGCGGCACAAGCAGATTGAGCGCAGGCATGAGCATCGTCCATCCACCAAGAATGCCGCGCTGGGGAATGAGCATATCGCAGATGATATTGACCCAGCGCAGGTTATAGGGGTCGGGCTGATTGGTGGGGGTCTTGTAATAGCCCGTCATCACCGTGCGCAGGTTATCCCACAGGGTGGTCACGGTATAGGTATCGCTGCCTGAATCAAACAGATAGAAAAAGCCGAGGCCGCCGTTCAAAAACAGCAGCAGATACGCCAGCACCGCCGCCCCGCGCCTGCGGCACAGCTGCATGCACAAAAGCGCGTAGCCCGTAAACACCAGCGTGATCATCACGCAGCCGGTAAGGCACATGGCATGGTTGAGCGGCATGCCAAACAGCACGAGGGTGGATGCAAACGTATCCGACAGGTAGGGATAGGCCATCGTCGCGCCCAGCATCAGGCTGTTATGCAGGGGGAACTTTGCCCCAACCGCGCTCATGGTCACCGCCAGATGCAGCGACAAATCGCCATAGGTGCTCTGACCCACATTGAGATTGCCGCCCGCATCCAGACGCACCGAATGCGTGTACTCCAGATAGCAGCCCAGAAGCGCCATGGGGATGACCATCCACAAAAGCGTCCTGAGGGCGCGGCATTCCTTCTCATCAAAGCCAACGGCCGTGCGCTTGTCGCGCACCGCATACGCCGCGCCGCACAGGCCCGCCAGCGTTACCGCCGCCAGCCCGTGCGCCAGAAAATCAAAGCTGAACGCATACGCCCACAAAACGGGCAGCCACATCATCAAAAGCACGCCCACAGAAAGGCCGATGTACACGCGCTTCACCACGCGCATGCGCGGCAGCATCAGCCGCGTGATGCACACGCCGCCTGCCAGAAACATCAACAGATACAAAATCGAAAACAAAACATGCCTCCTGGATTCTATTTACACCGACAGCATCGAACGGAAGAACTGCACCGCCGTCTGCAGGGTGCTGTCCGTTACGGTGCACAGGCCCTCGAGCGCCTCATCGCCCGTGACCAGGAAGGGCGAGAAGCGGTAGACGTTTCCGCCAAGCGCGGCGTAGAAACGTCCGTCCGTCACAAAGGGGCTGAGACAGGGCACGATGACCACGCTGTCAAACTGAATTTCGATGGCGGTGGACAGCGCATCCCACGCTTCGCCGCTGGGCTCGCTGCGCGGGCTGGCGTCATGCTCCACATGAAAATCGAGCGAAAGGTCGGCATTTCTGACAAGGCTGCGCAGATGGCGCTTGTAATCCGCCGCTTTCTGCCCGGGGATGAGCGTTTGCGTAAAGCACATTCTGCCGCTTGCCGCAGGGTCCTGCGGGCTGCCCACGGCGGTCACGCTGTACACCGTGCGCTCGGACCAGAAAAACTGACGCATGATGGCACGCTTGCGCCACAGGTGGCGGATGAGCGGGAAGGTGAGCACAGGGTGACTCACCAGCCAGCGCTGAAGCATGGGGGCTTTTTCGCCCAGGGCCTTGAGCATGAGGATGCTTGCCTTGCAAAGCTTGGCATGGCGCGGCCTGCGCGTAAGCTGCGCGCCTGCAGCCAGCAGCGCGTCGGTGGGGCGCATGAGCGCATGACGCTTGCGGCAGGATACCTTCTCATCCGCCCTGACGCTGCCGTGCAGCTCGCCCTTTTCCGTAATGCCGATGAAGGCCAGCGGCGCGCCCTTGGGCAGATAGGTGCGGAAGGCGTCCATGGTGGCGTATCCGCCGTAATCCAGGGTAAAGCAGGGCGTGATATCACGCGCCTTGAGGTGGTCGGCAATGGCCTGTGCGCCCGCGCCGCCGCTGAGGCCGTCAAAGCTGATGGCCAGCATCAGATCGCCGCCGGGCAGATACCCCTCGTTGAGCAGCGCTTCCAGCGCCTCCAGCAAAGTGACGGCATGCGCGCGGGACAGCGGAACGCCCATGGGCTGCTCGTGCTGGGAAAAGAACACCGCAGGCGCGGCGGGCGCATCCAGATGGGAGATGAACAAAAGGGGCGCATGCGAGCCGCCCTGCATTTCCAGAAGGATGGCATCGTTGACGAAGTGCTTGTTCTCCATGCGCTGAAACACGGAGGGATAGCTCTGCTTGAGCACTTCCAGCGCCTGCTTGGCCCCTTCGGGCGTATAGGCGGTAAAACAGCTCAGCTTGCGCAGCACATCGCGCGCACGGTCATAGTTGAGGGGCGCAAGAAAACGGCTCATCATTCATCGCCTCCATAAAAAGCATAAGTTGGTGTGTTGTTCTCATTCGACATTTTGGCCTTCTTGTCCTGCCGATGGCGTACATCGCAGGCGGCGTACGGCAGTTGTTACAGTTTTGTCACATTTTGATTTGAAAATGACCGTCTTTTTACACAAGTTTTCCACATAGAAAGCCACATTTTCCACATTCGCTTCACATGTGGAAAACCGATTATGCATACGAAAATCCACACTGAGTTTTCCACATATACGCCGTTTTTAGCGCAAAATAAGGGCTTTTTCTGTGGAAAACCATGTGGAAACTGTGGAAATCTCCTTAGGACAACTTTTCGCCTATGCATCGTTTTGCCACGCCCAAAAGCGTGTAGAGCGCATTGGGATGTGGAAAACTCCAACGCTGCGCAAACCCTTGTTTCACAACGCTTTACGCTGTTTTTGGCTTTCTTTTTTCCACATTTCGGATGTCCGAAACGGAATATTCCCGCCCAAAAATTCTCATTTTTAACAGATGTATGGAGGTGGAAAACCAAACATGCAATATTCAGCGGAAAAATTTGTAACAAAAGCCGCGCAGAAATGCCGCGTCATCACCCTCATCATGCTCTGTTTCATCGCCCTTGGGCTTGCCTCCGCGCCGCATGTGGCGCAGCCAGCAATATCGGATTCGCTTGGCGGGCTGACCGTTGTCATCGACCCCGGTCACGGCGGCTACGATGGCGGCGCGCGCGCACGCGACAGCGGCGTATGGGAAAAGGAGCTGACCCTGCAGATTTCCCTCGCCGTGGAGGAAGCCCTGCTTGAGCGCGGCGCGCAGGTGGTGCTCACCCGCACGCGGGACGAATGCCTCGCCGAAGAAGGCAGCGGCAAAGCCCGCAAGCGTGCCGACCTGCAAAAGCGGCTGGATATTGCCGAGCATTCGGGGGCGGACGTGTTTCTCAGCATCCACCTCAACGAATACCGCGACCGCACCGAAAGCGGCCCGCAAGTGTTTTACCAGCGCGGCGCGGACGCAGGCCGTCTGCTGGCGGGCACGCTGCAGGAGGCGCTGGTAAGCACCCTCGCCCCCGCCAAAGTACGCGCCGCCAACGCGGGCGATTACTATGTGCTGCGCTCCACCTCCCTGCCCGCCGCGCTGGTGGAATGCGGCTTTTTATCCAACCCCGAGGAGGAGAAAAAGCTGCTCGACCGCGCCTATCACAGCCGCATCGCGCAGGCCGTGGCGGACGGGCTGGAAGCGTGGCTCGCTCTTGGGCATAATATGAGGTAACAGCTTGTAAAGCAGGCGGTTTCATGTTATTATGTAAGATGCATTAATGTGCACGAAAGCGAGGCGTTCCCCTTTTGACACTGCTTCCCCAGCCCATGACGCCGCAGCAGGCGCGGTTGAAAAATCCGCTTTCTTTGGCCTTTGTGGGCGATACCGTGTGGGACCTTCTCACGCGCCAGCAGCTGCTTGAAACGCAGTCAAAGGTCAACTCGCTTCACAAGCAGGCCATTCAGCGTGTAAACGCAGGCGCACAGGCGCAGGCCGCCGCCGCCATTGAGCCGCACCTCACCGATGAGGAGGCGGATATCTTTCGCCGCGGGCAAAACGCCAACGCCAAACACGCCGCGCCCAAAAATCAGGACCCGTATGCCTACAGCCGCGCTACCGCGCTGGAAGCGCTGCTGGGCTACCTCTACCTGACCGGGCGCAGCGAGCGTATCCTTGAACTGTTTGACCTTACCATCCGCCCTTAAGGAGGAACACAGCATGCCCAAATGCACACAAAAGGTAAAGCTTGTTCGCCACACCGCAGACCCCGAGGCACTCACCGCGCTCGGTGCGCGTCTTTGCTACGCGGGCGGCGATGTGGATAAACTTTTGACCGCCATCGAGGAAAAAGACCAGCGCGCCTTTGTGGAAAAGATCATGTCCATGGGGCACGAGAGCGTTCTGGAGCATGTTTCCTTCACCTTTCTTGTGGAGGGCGTGAGCCGCGTGCTGCTTGCACAGCTCACCCGCCACCGCATCGCATCCTTCAGCGTGCAGAGCCAGCGCTACGTCAGCTACGCCAACGGCTTTGGCTACATCGTTCCCCCCGCCATCGAGGCTTTGGGTGAGGACGCCGTAGCCGAGTACGAAGCCCAGATGGCGCAGATGCAATCCTGGTACGAAAACTGGCAAAAGCGTCTTGGCGACGCGGGCGAAAAGAGCAACGAGGACGCTCGCTTCGTTCTGCCCAACGCCTGCGAGACCCGCGTGCTGCTCACCATGAACGCACGCGAGCTGCGTCACTTCTTCGCCCTGCGCATGTGCACCCGCGCCCAGTGGGAAATTCGCCAAATGGCGCAGAGCATGTTTGAACAGGCTGCCGCCGTTGCACCCGCCATGTTCCGCGATGCAGGCCCGGGCTGTCTGCGCGGCGCATGCCCCGAAGGCGCCAAGTCCTGCGGCAAGGCACGCGAGATCCGCGAAGCGCGCGAGGCTTTCCTCGCGACGCTGTAAGCAGGGGCTCCGCAAGGGACTTCGTCCCTTGACCCTTTTCTGACCGCGTTTTACGCGGTCAGTGGGATGCAGCTTTGCGTAGGGAACGCATCGAAGGCCGCCGTTCGGCGGAGGGCCTCCGGCTGGCTTCCTGCGCAAATATATTTTCCGTTATGATGACCCCGGGTACGCAGCACCTCAGCCTTTACGGATGAGATGGCACTGCGACTGCCCACCACCATATCCCCCCACTTCGACCTACAGAACAGGAGAAATCAAAATGGCATTCTACAAGGATTTTGAAAAGAAGACCCGTCAGGAAAAGCGCGACATCGCCAGCTCCCGCGGCGGTTACGATGACGAAGGCGCCAACTACAAGTCCTCTTCCCGCAGCTACGGCAAGCGTGACG
>JAZKYW010000271.1:0-1637 GCA_045612325.1 Candidatus Limiplasma sp.
TTGCCTGTACATCACCCGGGGCGCAAAGGAGGTCACCTTCTCCAGCGACCATCCGGCCCAGCCCGCAAAGTTCTACATCGTATCCGCCCCGGCCCACACCTCCTACGAGACCCGTTTGATCCGCATCGCGGACGCGGCCAAGAAGCCCCTGGGCGCTCTGGAAACCAGCAACAAGCGCGTCATCAACCAGTTCATCCACCCCGATGTACTCAAGACCTGCCAGCTATCCATGGGCATGACCGTGCTTGAGCCCGGCAGCGTATGGAACACCATGCCCGCCCACACCCACGAGCGCCGCATGGAAGTGTACTTCTACTTTGAAGTGCCGGAAAACAACGTCGTTTTCCACATGATGGGCGGAGGTCAGGAGACCCGCCACATCGTGATGCAGAACGAGCAGGCCGTTATCAGTCCCAGCTGGTCCATCCACAGCGGCGCCGGCACCAGCAACTACACCTTCATCTGGGCCATGGGCGGCGAAAACCAGGCCTTTGACGACATGGACGTGATCAAGACCACCGACCTCAAGTAAACGGGGGGGCCTCCGGCGGGCCGGGGAAGGCCCCGCCTTCCCCCGCACCCCATCCGCAAGGGGGCATTGCCCCTTTGACCCCGGGGCCGCCCGCGCTGCGCGCGGGCGGGAAGAGGGTATCTGCACAAGCATATTTTCATTTGACTGGAGGTTACCTACCATGCAGAACATGTTCTCTCTGGAAGGCAAAATCGCCTGGGTCACCGGCGGCAGCTACGGCATCGGCTATGCCATCGCAGCAGGTCTTGCCAAGGCAGGCGCGACCATCGTATTCAACGATATCAATCAGGAGCTGGTGGATAAGGGGCTGGCTGCCTACGAAGCTGAAGGCATCAAGGCCTACGGCTATGTGTGCGACGTTACCGATGAGGACGGCGTAAACGCGCTGGTCGCCAAGGTGAAGGAAGAAGTTGGCGTGATCGATATTCTGGTCAACAACGCCGGCATCATCAAGCGCATCCCCATGACCGAAATGAGCGCTGCAGACTTCCGCAAGGTCATTGACGTTGACCTGAACGCTCCCTTCATCTGCGCCAAGGCCGTCATCCCCGCCATGATCGAAAAGGGCCACGGCAAGATCATCAACATCTGCTCCATGATGAGCGAACTGGGCCGTGAGACCGTATCCGCCTACGCTGCTGCCAAGGGCGGCCTCAAGATGCTCACCCGCAACATCTGCTCCGAGTACGGCGAAAAGAACATCCAGTGCAACGGCATCGGCCCCGGCTACATCGCCACGCCCCAGACCGCGCCCCTGCGCGAGCGTCAGCCCGATGGCAGCCGCCATCCCTTTGACTCCTTCATCATTGCCAAAACACCCGCAGGCCGCTGGGGCAACACCGAGGACCTTGTAGGCCCCGCCGTGTTCCTCGCCTCCGGTGCCTCCAACTTTGTCAACGGCCACGTGCTGTACGTTGACGGCGGCATCCTGGCCTACATCGGCAAGCAGCCGTAAACGCTAACGCTTTGCGAAAAAGCTCGCCTGCGGCGATCTTTTCCGCAAGATACTGTCGGTATGTTTTCGCGCAAGCGCGTAAACTCCCCGCCCGCCCGGCAAAGCCGGGCGATACGAATGCAATCGGAGGAACTGTGGTCCCTCCGATAC
>JAZKYW010000272.1:0-4402 GCA_045612325.1 Candidatus Limiplasma sp.
ATTCCCAAGGGGCAATGCCCCTTGGGCGGGATCCAAGGGCAGAGCCCTTGGTTACTTGGTGCCGAAAAGACGGTCGCCGGCATCGCCCAGACCGGGAACGATGTAACCGTGATCGTTGAGCTTTTCATCCAGGCAGGCAACGTAGATGTCTACGTCGGGATGAGTCTTCTGAACAAACTCAACACCTTCGGGAGCAGCGATCAGGTTGACCAGACGAATATGCTTGCAGCCGCGCTGCTTGAGCAGGGTGATGGCGTCGGCTGCGCTGCCGCCGGTAGCCAGCATGGGATCCAGCACAAAGAGTTCGCGCTGTTCGCTGTCAACGGGCAGCTTGCAGTAATATTCAACAGGCTGCAGGGTCTCGGGATCGCGATACAGACCGATATGGCCTACGCGGGCAGCGGGGATCAGCGTGGCAACGGCATCCACCATGCCCAGACCGGCGCGCAGAATGGGAACAATGCCGATCTTCTTGCCGGCCAGCATCTTGGCCTTGGTTTTGCAGATGGGGGTCTCGATTTCCACTTCCTCCGTGGGCAGGTCACGGGTGACCTCGTACACCATCAGCATGCTGATTTCTTCCAGCAGCTGGCGGAAATCCTTGGTGCCGGTATTTTTGTCGCGCATCAGGCTTACCTTGTGCTGAATCAGCGGATGATCAAAAACATAAACCTTACCCATAAAGAAAGCCTCCTTTGTTCACTTACAGAAAACACAATATCGCTCATCGGCGGTCTCGTATCATTATAGGTCAACTCATGCCGTATTTCAAGTATGAAAGCGATATATGAAAGTATATTTTTGTCACAGCCCTTTGCTGCGCATGCTTTACTTGACACTTTGAGCCTCAAGTGATATTCTAATATGGATAGATTGGGTATTTCTATACATTTTATATTTTGATTTACACGAACCGGAGGCTTACCCTCATGCAGCGCAAACGTTTCTATGCCACCGAGTTGATGAAGCTTGCTTTTCAGGCTGTTTTGTACACCGCCCTTTTTGCTTCCTTCTTCGGTCTGCTTTCCATTGACAACTCTGCCCTTCTGCACTTGAGCCGTACCGCGGCGGCTACCATGGCCACCTTCGCCTGCGCCATGCTGATGCTCACCGCTGTTTATGGCGGATTCGACATCGAGAGCCGCAGAATGGCCCCTGTGATGGCTAACCTGACCCTTACAACGATGTTCACGGACCTGATCACCTATTTCATTTTGCAGATCATGAACACCAACCCCAACAACCCGGAGGCCAATGCCACCTTCGAGCTGTTCAGTGAAAGCCTTTTGCTTGCTGCAGGCGCTTTTGTTGTGCAGGTGGGCATCATCTTTGTGATCACCGTGCTCGCCTTCCGCTGCTATTACCGCATCAACCCCTCGGAGAAAACCTGCATCGTGACCTCCTCTCAGGAGCTGGCTGAGCACGTTGCCGCCAAAATTGCCACCTACGGACGCAAGTACCGTCTGACGGAAGTTGTTCGCTACGACTGTCCCGACATTCAGGAAACCATCCTGCGTTATGACGTCATCTTTATGGCAGGCGTACCCGATACTGAAGAAGCCGCACTTCAGGATTTCTGCTATCAGCACCGCAAGAACATTTATCTGCTGGCTGAACTGGAAGATGTTGTTATCTCCACCTCGCGCAGCGTTGTGATGGAAGATACCGCTTTCCTCCGCATTCAGCCCGCACAGCCCTCGCTCATACAGTGCGCAGCCAAGCGTACCTGTGACATTCTCATCAGCCTCTTTGGTTTGATCGTCACAAGCCCTGTGCTGCTCGTTACTTACCTGCTGCTCAAAGCCAGCGGCAATGGCTCTCCTCTCTTCCGTCAGAAACGAGCCACCATCAACGGCAAGGTTTTTGAAATCCTCAAATTCCGCACCATGTATGAGGACAGCGCCGCCCGCTCCGCATCCATCAACGACGACCGCATCACCCCCCTCGGTCACGTGCTGCGCAAGTATCGTATTGACGAGCTGCCCCAGCTGATCAACGTGCTTCGCGGCGATATGAGCCTTGTAGGTCCCCGCCCTGAGATGCTGGAAAATGTAGCCCGCTACACCCGCGAAGTGCCTGAATTTGCCTTCCGTCAGCAGATGAAGGCAGGCCTTACGGGTCTTGCGCAAATCGAAGGCAAGTACAACACCAGCCCCAAGGACAAGGCCATCCTTGACCTGCTCTACATCGAAAACTTCTCCCTCGGTTATGATTTCAAGCTGCTGCTGCGCACGTTCACCATTTTCTTCCGCCGCGACAGCACCGAAGGCTTCCATAACCGCAAGACCGCCTGCCCCGCCATGCGCACCGAAGCGCTCCATGCGGCGGAAGGCACCACTGAAGAAGCTCCCGGCGCAACGCTCAACGCTGCGCTGTAAGCTCACATACACGTATCCAATTCATTTACGAAAGGGAAGATGACAAATGGACAAGACCTTGGTTATCATGGCTGCAGGCATGGGTTCCCGTTACGGCGGCAACAAGCAGATCGACGGCATGGGCCCCAACAATGAAGTGCTGATGCTCTACTCCATCTACGATGCCATCAACGCCGGCTTCACGAAAGTTGTTTTCATCATCAAGCGCGCTTTCGAGCAGCGTTTCCGCGAGTCCGTAGGCGACATCGTCAAGGACAAGATCAAGGTTGAATATGCTTTCCAGGAACTGAGCGACATCCCCGCCGGTATCGTTCCCGCCGAGCGCACCAAGCCCCTGGGCACCGTTCACGCTATCCTGAGCGCCAAGGATCTGGTTCATGAGCCCTTCGCCGTTCTGAATGCTGACGACTACTACGGCACCACCGCCTTCAAGACCATGGCCGATCACCTCGACAAGCTGCGTCCCGAGCAGAACGGCTGCATGGTTGGCTACTACCTGAAGAACACCGTTTCCGAGCACGGCCACGTAACCCGCGGCGTGTGCGGCGTAAACGCTGAAGGCTGCCTGGAATCCGTAACCGAAACCTACAAGATCCAGCCCTTCCCCGATGGCACCATCCGTGACACCGAGAAGGATCCCAACGGCGTGATCCTGGATCCCGAGTGCCTGGTCAGCATGAACTTCTTCGGCTTCACCCCCTGGCTGTTCGAAAAGGGCCAGGAGCGCTTCGACAAGTTCCTCAAGGGCCTGGCTCCCGACGAGATGAAGGCCGAGTACGTTCTGCCCGTGCTGGTTGACCAGCTGATGAAGGAAGACGGCATGGAGATCGACGTTCTCTCCACCGACGCTGTATGGTTTGGCGTAACTTATCAGGAAGATAAGCCCCACGTACAGGCCGAGCTGAAGAAGATGCACGAGGACGGCACCTATCCCGCCAAGCTGTTCTGATTTCAAAGGAGATAAAGCCTCATGAAGATCCTGCTGACCGGCGGCGCCGGTTTCATCGGTTCTCATACCTACATCGAGCTGTTCAACGCAGGCCACGAAGCCGTGATCGCCGATAATTTCTACAACGCCAGCCCCCGTGTGCTGGACCGTTTGCAGACCATTACCGGCAAGCCCGTCACCTGCTACAACGTGGATATCTGTGACGAAGCCGCGTTGGAGGAAGTTTTCTCCAAGCACGAGTTTGACGCTGTGATCCATTTTGCAGGCTACAAGGCGGTCGGCGAAAGCGTTGCCAAGCCGCTGGAGTATTACCACAACAATCTGGAATCCACCATTGTGCTGTGCCGCGTAATGCGCAGGCACAATGTGAAGCGCATCGTGTTCAGCTCCTCTGCAACGGTATACGGCATGGCTGATACCATGCCTCTGGTGGAAACCATGCCCACCGGCTGCACCAACCCCTACGGTTGGACCAAGTACATGAACGAGCAGATCCTGCGCGATGTTGCTGTGGCCAATCCTGACTGGGCGGTTGCGCTGCTGCGTTACTTCAACCCCATCGGTGCGCATGAGAGCGGCCTGATCGGCGAGGATCCCGTAGGCATCCCCAACAACCTCATGCCTTATGTCACTCAGGTAGCATCCGGCAAGCGCGAAAAGCTGAGCGTATTCGGCAACGATTACGACACGCCCGACGGCACCGGCGTACGCGATTACATCCACGTTGTGGACCTTGCAAAGGGCCATGTGGCTGCGTGCGAATACCTGAACGATCATATCGGCTGCGATGTATTCAATCTGGGTACCGGCATCGGCTACAGCGTGCTGGATCTGGTAAATACCTTCGGCAGGGTCAACGGTCTGGATATTCCCTATGTGATCGTAGACCGTCGTCCCGGCGATGTGGCGCAGTGCTACGCCGATGCTGGCAAGGCACGCGAAAAGCTCGGCTGGGAAGCCACGAAGACGCTGGAGGATATGTGCCGCGACAGCTGGCGCTGGCAGAGCAACAACCCCAACGGATACCGCGACGCTGAATGATCTTCGTAACATAAACCAAGCCCACCAAGGCATC
>JAZKYW010000273.1:0-8085 GCA_045612325.1 Candidatus Limiplasma sp.
GGGCGCATTGTCCGTTGCTCGGAATGCCGGTAAAAAGTTCCTCATCCCTGCGTTTCCATACTTTGTTTGCCATGGGATACGCTCCTTTGTTTGATGATGATAAACGAAAGCAGCAAAGCGATTGGGGTCGTTTTGCTGCTGTAGGATATGAAAGAACGATTATTCAGCTTTGAACACCTGGATGCACAGTAGGCCTTCGCCGGTGCTTTCGGCTACGATGCGGATGGGGAAATCGTTGTCGTTGCGGAAGATGAAGTTGAGCTCCTTGTTGCCGACCGCAGCGTCCTGATGCATGGGCAGGTACTTGGCACAGCCGGGGCCGTGGGGACGGCGCTTGATGATGGTAACGCCGGTGACCTGACGCACGGCATTGTACAGCGTGGAGCTGCTCTGCCAGGTGCCGCCGCCGTAACCAAGCTGCGTGCCGCCGTCGATGAGCACGGGCGCGGGATGATAGCCGTTGGAGCGCTTGTAGGGACCGATTTGGGCGTTGAAGTCCAGCTGTTCACCGGGCTGCATGGTGCGGGTCATCAGCTCGCAGCTGCGCACGATATTCAGGCAGCGGCCTGCGTTGCCTTCCTTGCCGGTGTTGTATTCAAAGAAACTGCTGAAGGCGGCGATGGGGGTCTCGCTGCTCATGGGCTCGTTGCCCTGCGCCACGACCACCACATCGGTCAGCTGGCTGGCATGGATGTAGCCGTAGCTGCGCCACATGATCACCTTGGCAAAGCCGTTGACAAACTCAAGGATGGCGACCTTGCTGCCCGCGCCGGGCTGAATCTTGTGCACCTCGGAGCTGAGAGAGGGAGCCATGTATACGGGCGTGGGGTTGGCGGTCACGGTGGCTACATAGTTATGCGGCACGGTGCCATAGGGCGGGGTGTTTTCGGGGTCGAGGGTGACCATATCCTCGGAAATCCAGGTGCGGATGACGTAGCCTACATTGCCCCTGTATTCCGCCAAAACATAGGTAGGATACACGGCGTATACCTTAATGGTCTGACCTACGCGAATGGTGCATACCACGCCGCTGTCATTGCTCTGGCGGGTACGCATGCGGATAGAGGTGCCATTTGCGGTAAAGGCCTTGATGGTGGTGGTATACAGAGGGGTCAGGCCTTCAATGCTGGCGGGACGGTCATCGTAATCCTGATAGATTTCGTCATCTTCGCCGGCAACGCCTTCTATTTCGATATCAGTGTTTTCAGCGGTCGCCATCAGGGGCGCAAATGCCATTAGGCAGCACAGCAGCATGGCGAGCCATCTCAGCTTTCGGCTCATGAACACCGTTCCTTTCCCAAATATGAAAGATCGTCTTTCATTATAACACAGTTCTTGGTATTACGGCAGAGGTATGAGCATATTTTTTACAAAGTGCGGCATAGAAATGCAAAAAAACAGACGCTCCTGTTAAGGAGCGTCTGTTGTCATGAGTGCAGGTTATCTGCTTCCCTTGTCGTAGGGGATGCCTTCCGCCTTGGGAGCGCGGCTGGACTTGGAGGTGAAAGCCAGCACCACCAGGGTGATGAGGTAGGGCAGCATGCGGTAGAAGTTGGTGTTGATGCCCAGCTGCTTGAGCAGGTAGATGCCGTCGCCGTTGATGTCCAGACTGGAGTAGCTGGCGGCGATACACTTGAACAGACCAAACAGCAGCGCGGCGCCCGCTACGTTGAGGGGCTTCCAGTTACCAAAGATCATAACTGCCAGCGCAAGGAAGCCGAAGCCCGCAACGTCGCCGTTGGAGGAGCAGTTGGCGGTGGTCAGGGCATACACGAAGCCGCCCATGCCGGCCAGCGCGCCGGAGATGCTCACGCCGGCGTAGCGCATCTTGACAACGTTGATGCCAAGGCTGTCGGCAGCCTGCGGGTTTTCACCGCAGCTGCGCAGGCGCAGGCCGAAGCGGGTCTTGTAGAGGATGATGGAAAGGATGATGAACACGATGATGCAGATGTAGGTGGCGAAGTATACCTTGTTGAGGAAGGTTTCGCCGAGGAAGCCCATCTGGTCGTTGCGTCCATAGCCGAACATGGCCTTCTTGACCATGAACCAGCTGGCGCTGTCGCCCTTGTACATCTGCAGGGTGTTCTGGTTGGCAATGATGCGGATGAGGAACAGGACCAGCGCGGGAGCCAGCAGGTTGAGCGCCGTACCGCCGATGGTCTGGTCAGCCTTCAGGTTGATGGCTGCAAAGGCCAACAGCAGCGAGAACAGCGAGCCCAGTATGGCGGCTACGAGCATGCCGAGGGCCGCGAAGCCCTGCAGGGCGATCCAGTCGCCGGCAGCTTTGGCGGCTTCAAACCACTCCCACTGCTGTACCAGACGAACGAACATAACGCCTACGAATGCGCCGAAGATCATGATACCTTCGAGTGCGAGGTTGATGATACCGCTGCGCTCGGCAAAGATGCCCGCCAGAGCAACGATCATCAGAGGAACGGCATAAATCAGCGTTTGACGAATCAGAAAACTCATTTCGCCTTTGCCTCCTTTCCGGAGTTGGTGTTCTTCTTGCGGCGGCCGCTCAGCCACAGCTTGATCACCAGAGAGAATGCGCTGAGGTATACGATGGCGGCGATGATAACGTCGGTGATGTACTCGTTATAGGCGGTCAGGTTGGTCAGCTGCAGGCCGGAGATATCCAGCATGGACATGAACAGGCCGGCAAAGATGACGCCGATGGGGTTGTTGGTAGCCAGCAGAGCAACGGGGATGCCGTTGAAGCCTTCAGCGGGCAGCTGCTGGTAGGTGGACCAGAAGAACTCGGTGTTGCCGCTGAGGTAGTACAGGGAACCTGCAGCACCTGCGAGCGCACCGGCAATGGCCATGGACAGCACGATGTTGCGCTTGTCCTTGATACCGGCATAGCGGGCGGCGTAGCGGTTGGAACCGCAGGCCTTGAGCTGATAGCCGAAGGTGGTGCGGCTGAAGAGGATGTACATCAGCACAGCCAGCAGGATGGCAACGAGAATACCGCCGTTGACCTGAGAGTTGGGGAACAGCTTGTCCAGACCCATCTTGGAAGTAGCCACACCGTTGATGGTGGTCTTGTAGATGTAGGCGGTCTTGGTGTTCTCGATCATGTTCTTGAGGTTGCTTACGTCAAACATCCAGGTAACGAGGTTGGCAGCGATCCAGTTGGTCATGATGCAGGCGATGACCTCGTTGATGTTGAGCAGGGATTTGAGCAGGCCGGGAAGGGAGCCCCACAGCGCGCCCGCCAGCATGCCGCCGAAGAAAGCGCAGATCCATACGAACCAGGTGGGGAAGAAGACGGCATGTTCCGCCATGCCCTGCGCCAGCTGCCACTGGTACAATTCGCCAACGCCCGTGGGCATGTTGAGCGCGATGAACAGCGTAGCAGCGGTACCTGCCAGATACTGACCGGGCGCGCCGATGTTGAACAGGCCGGTCTTGTAGGCAACGGCTACGGAAAGACCGGTGAGGATGACCGGCGTAGCGCGGAAGAGCAGGTTGCCCAGGCTGGTGGGGTTAAAACCAAAGGTGAGCGCGCCGGTGGCGGCGTCACGGCCGGTGGACAGAATGCCCAGGAATACCAGACGGATGCCGTCCCATGCGGCCTTCAGGCCCTGCGTGGGGGTAAGCAGGCCAACGGCGAGGATCAGCAGGCTGCCTGCCAGCAGACCGATAAGGATGGAGATCAGGGACGCCATGACCGAGCGGGTGCCGTCCTTGTGCCAGAATTGCTTGAGCTTATCCATCACTTAGACACCTCCTGTCTCTTGGCGCCGGCCTTATACAGGCCCAGTTCTTTGCGCGTGACCGTCTTGGGATCGAACTCGCCGACGATCTCGCCTTCATACATTACGAGGATGCGGTCAGCCAGGCTCATGACCTCGCTGAGTTCAAGGGATACCAACAGCACTGCCTTGCCGGCGTCGCGCTGGTTTACCAGCTGGCTGTGGATGTATTCAATAGCGCCTACGTCCAGACCGCGGGTGGGCTGCACGGCAATGATGAGCGGCATATCGCGGTCCATTTCACGGCCTACGATGGCTTTCTGCTGGTTGCCGCCGGACATGCTGCGCGCGCGGGTGATGGCACCCTGACCGCTGCGAACGTCGTACTGCTCGATCAGGCTGTCGGCGTACTTGCGCACTTCACCAAACTTGATGAAGCCCGCTTTCTGGAAACGGCTTTCCTGGAACTTCTGCAGTACCATGTTCTGCTCCAGGGAGAAGTCCAGCACCAGACCGTGCTTGTGACGGTCTTCGGGAATGTGGCTCATACCGGCCTTGCTGTGGTCGGACACCGGCGCAAAGGTGATGTCTTTGCCGCAGAGAGTCACCTTGCCCTTGGAAGGCTTTTCGAGACCGGTCAGCGCATAGATGAGGTCGGTCTGACCGTTGCCGTCGATGCCGGCGATACAGACGATCTCGCCCTTGCGAACATTGAAGCTCACGTTGTGTACAGCGTCATGCTTGTACAGCTTGGAGGGCACGCACAGGTTTTCCACCACGAGCACGGGCTCGGTGGGGTTGGCGTCGTCCTTTTCAACGGTCATCTGCACGGGACGGCCTACCATCATGCTGGAAAGTTCAGCAGTGTTGGTGCTGGCGGTATCCACCGTGCCCACATAGCGGCCCTTGCGCAGTACCGTTACGCGGTCGGAAACAGCCATGATCTCGTTGAACTTGTGGGTAATGAACAGGATGCTCTTGCCTTCACGGGCCAGACCGCGCATGATGTCCATCAGCTCGTCGATCTCCTGAGGGGTAAGCACAGCGGTGGGCTCGTCAAAGATGAGTACCTCGTTGTCGCGGTAGAGCATCTTGAGGATCTCAACGCGCTGCTGCATGCCTACGGTGATGTCCTCGATCTTGGCGTCAAGGTCTACCTTCAGGCCGTAGCGCTCGGAAAGCTCAGATACCTTTTTACGGGCGGCCTTCTTCTGCAGGAAGCCCATTTTGGTGTCTTCAGCGCCGAGGATGATGTTGTCAAGCACGGTGAACACATCGATCAGCTTGAAGTGCTGGTGCACCATGCCGATGTGCAGAGCGGTGGCGTCGTTGGGGTCCTTGATCTTGACCTCTTTGCCATCCTTCTTGATCACGCCTTCTTCGGGCTGATACAGGCCGAACAGGACGCTCATCAGGGTAGATTTGCCCGCGCCGTTTTCGCCCAGCAGCGCATGGATCTCGCCGCGGCGAAGCTGCAGGGTAATATCGTCGTTGGCTTTGATGCCGGGGAATTCCTTGGTGATGTGGAGCATCTCAATAACGTACTCCGGTGCGTTATTCATGCCTCCACCTCGCTTTCTGTTGTAATGGACGGAAAATCCAATTTATCAGTTTACATTTTACCAGTTTGTAGTGGAAAAAGCAAGGCAAAACCGTGCGATTGGGGATGAAAACGGACAAATGTCACAGCCGCAAACCGGATGTGTGACTTCGGAAAACATTTTCTGCCACAGGGTTTTCAAGAACCGATGAACGTGGTATAATAAACCGAAAGCGAATGCTGAATGCGCCAACACAAGGAGTGGATATCAATATGAAAAGAACGCCTCTGCGGCAGCGCCAGCTGCCGGCCTATACCCGCGGAGAAGAGATCTTCAACATGGTCAGCCATATCGTAGGCGCTGCATTTGGTGTGGTGGCGCTTTTGTGGTGTGTTATCCAAAGCGCGCTCAGCGGCAGCGGATGGGGCATTGCGGCGGGTATTCTGTACGGCACGTCGGTCATCCTTTTGTATACCATGAGCAGCATTTACCACGGTCTGCGCCCCAATCTGGGCAAGAAGGTCATGCAGGTGCTGGACCACTGCACCATTTACTACCTCATCGCAGGCACGTATACGCCTGTGCTGCTGTGCGGTCTGCGTCCGCAGTATCCCGGCTGGGCGTGGGCGATGTTTGGCGTCGTGTGGGGCTGTGCTGCCACGGCTACCGTTTTTACCGCCATCGACCTCAAAAAATACTCCAAGCTTTCCATGATCTGTTATCTGGCAATGGGCTGGTGCGTTGTCATCGCGCTCAAACCCACCATCGCCTCTGTACCCGCAGCTGCGCTGTGGTGGATTTTGGCGGGCGGCATCGTATACACGGTGGGCGCGGTGCTTTACGGCGTTGGCAAAAAGCGCCGCTGGATGCATTCCATCTTCCATTTGTGCTGCCTTGTGGGCACGATTTTCCAGTTTGTGGGCATCGTGGGATACATTTTGTAAAGGATTTGTCAAATCGGGGCGGATGTTTTCCGCCCTGATTTTTTCTTTGCAAAAAACCGAAAAACTTTTCAAAAAGGGGTTGCAATTTCCCCTAAGCTTTGCTATACTAATCAAGCTGATTCGAGCGAGAGCCGATGAAGCGTGTGGGCTCGTAGCTCAGCTGGATAGAGTGTTTGACTACGAATCAAAAGGTCGTGGGTTCGAATCCCGCCGGGCTCACCAGTAAAAACCGTTGAAGCACAATGCTTTGACGGTTTTTCTTTTTGTGTTTGGAAGGCTAAAAGACGACCTTTATAAACTTTGAAGGCGTTTTTGCACCTTTTTGTGCGTTTTTCGGGGTGGTTGTTATGCCTCCAAAGTGTTGTGGGATATGAATTTGGCGTTTGTTGTATCATTCATGAAATTTTGCACCTTTTTGCTGAATTCACAGCCCGCCAAACGGATTTGTTCTGTGTCCTGATGGATGTAGCGGTTCATGGTGATTTGAATATCTGAATGCCCCGCTATGGCTTGTATGGTTTTTACATTGGTGTTGAGCGTGCCTAGGAAAGTCAGATACGAGTGCCGGAAAACATGAGCCGTAGCTCCGTGCATATTGATGGTTTTTCCAATGCGTTCCATCGCCTGTCGTAAGTGCTTTGCGTGATGGGCGTATCGCCTCCGCCAATAACATATCCGATTGTGAGTTTGTGTTGAAGATAGGGCAGAAGATGGTCTGTAATGGGAACCGCACGAAATCCTGCCCTTGTTTTAGGCGTTCCAATGATAGGTTGATTGCTTGTAAAAGTCACGCTTCGCTGTATGTAAATCAGTCGTTTGCCAAGGTCAATGTCTTCCCAACGCAATTCCAGCACTTCCCCTCGTCGCATACCTGTATAGGTTAGTAGGGCAACCAGACGGGCATCCTGCGGTTAAAGAAGGTCAATCTGTTTCATCACATCCACAAATTCAGCTGTTGGCAACGCTTCCCGCTCGTTCTTTTTGGTAGGCAATACAAGTCGAGAACTGGCAGTAGGGTCTTTCTCTACATACCCGTCTTCTATCGCCGAGACAAACACTTTGTGAAGCAGAATCTTCATTTGCCGGACGGAAGACCACGCAAGGTTCATATGGAGATTGAAAAACTGTTGAATTGTATCCGTTGTTATCTGATTGAGGGGCATTTTTTGAAAAAACGGATAGATGTGCTTTGCTTTACTTTCTCAAATCGTTTCATCATTTCATCTGCATTAGCAGTATTCTTGATATGGTTCTCCATCTTTGCAAAGGTCAGACCCTTTTGCACTTTGTGAGCCTTATAACGTTCAATGATAAGGCCATCGCCATATTTTGCTATCAATTTGCTCAGCAGTTTCTGCTCTGCGGAACCGATGGTGGAAGCGTTCTTCTCAAAAGCCTTGGAGATGGTCAGGGTATTGGTGAAAACGTCAAAACGGAACTTTGCAATAGCCATATGTGTAATCCTCACTTTCAAAATCTTAGTTATTGGCGTTGCCGGTGAGAAACTTTATCTTTCACCGATTCTGGATCTGCATTCCAGCGATCTTGTAAGCTATGTCATTTCTCAACGAGCTGTCCTATCAATGGTCATGAACATGCTCGATAACGCCGCGCGCCAGCTGCCCCTGGGGGCAGCACCTGTTCTTCATTCTGATCAGGGCTGGCAGTATCAGCACAAGCATTACCAGAAGAAATTGGCTGATTATGGAATAATCCAAAGCATGAGCCGGAAAGGTAACTGTCTGGATAATGCCATGATCCAAAACTTCTTCGGTCTGCTGAAGAGCGAATTGCTCTATCTCCAGAATTTCAATTCCATGGAACACTTCAAACAAGAACTGATTGCCTATTTGGATTACTACAACAACCGGCGCATCAAAGCAAAACTGAAGGGCTTGCCGC
>JAZKYW010000274.1:0-2530 GCA_045612325.1 Candidatus Limiplasma sp.
CTGACCGGCGAACTGGCCTGGGCCACCACCGGCGAAGTAACCAAGATCCCCACCGTTTACGTCATCCAGGACGGCATCTACGTCAAGGTCGACTAATTACGGAATGTATATCCGCCCGGCTCTTGCCTCTGAGGTGGGAGCCGGGCGCTTTATGCTGTACAGAAAAACAAGGTAATCAACTCCAGGCAGCCTTTTGTGGCTGTTTGACGTTGATTACCTTATGGTATTTTGTTGAAAGGTTGTGAAACGATGGTATCCCTGCTGTCCCACCTGTTGAATGGTATAAGCCTGGGAAGCGTCTATGCCATTATCGCTCTGGGTTACACCATGGTTTACGGCATCGCCAAGATGCTGAACTTTGCCCACGGCGATGTTATTATGATTGGCGCGTACATCACCTTCAGCGCCGTGCATGCGTGGAATCTGCCTCCCGTGGTCGCTGTGGTGATCTCCGTGGCGGTTTGCACCGTGCTTGGTGTGCTGATCGAAGGTCTGGCTTACAAGCCTCTGCGTCAGGCTACCTCTCTGGCAGTACTCATTACCGCCATCGGTATGAGCTATCTGCTGCAGAACGTGGCGCTGCTGGTTTGGGGCGCCAATCCCAAGAGCTTCCCCTCTGTGATCAAGTTCTCCTCCCTGTCTTTGCTGAATGGTCAGCTGATCATCTCCGCTGAGACCATCGTAACGGTGCTTGCCAACATCGTGATCATGATCGCCCTCACCCTGTTCACCAACAAGACCAAGATGGGCAAGGCCATGCGCGGCGTCAGCGAGGACAAGGGCGCTGCCCAGCTGATGGGCATCAACGTCAACTTTACCATTTCCGTCACGTTTGCCATCGGCTCTGCGCTGGCTGCCATCGCGGGCGTGCTGCTGTGCTCCACCTACCCTGTGCTGATGCCCACCACCGGCTCCATGCCCGGTATCAAGGCCTTCACCGCTGCGGTATTCGGCGGCATCGGCTCCATCCCCGGCGCCATGCTGGGCGGCATTCTGCTTGGCGTGCTGGAGATCCTGGGCAAGGCCTATGTATCTACCGAACTGAGCGATGCACTGGTTTTCGGCGTGCTGATTATTGTGCTGCTTGTCAAGCCCACGGGTCTGCTGGGCAAGAAAGTGCACGAGAAGGTGTGAGGTACGTATGAGCAGAGCAAAGAAAAACTTTATCAACAATCTCATCACCTACGGCATGGTCATCGTTGCCTTTTTGATTTGCCAGCTTGCGCTCAGCGGCAGCATCGACGGCTTCAAAATGAGCCGCTCCCTCAAGGGCCAGCTGGTGCCCATCTGCGTTTACATCGTCATGGCTGTATCCCTCAACCTGACGGTCGGCATTTCCGGCGAGCTGTCTCTGGGTCATGCAGGCTTCATGAGCGTTGGCGCATTCTCCGGCATCATCATGTCCACCTGGCTGGCTGCCCGCTTCAACATGGAAAATGAAGTGGTGCGTCTGATCATTTCTCTGGTCACGGGCGGCTTCTTCGCTGCCATTGCAGGCGTTTTGATCGGTATTCCCGTTCTGCGTCTGCGCGGCGACTATCTGGCCATTGTTACATTGGCCTTTGGCGAGATCATCCGCAACGTGCTCAACTGTCTGTACTTCTCCATCGAGGAAGGCAAGCTGCACATGAGCTTCCTTGACCCCATGCTGCCCGGCAAGATGATCTACAACGGTCCTGCGGGCGCTACGGGCGTGGATAAGATCTCCACCTTTGTCATGGGCTTTGCCCTTGTACTGTTTACCCTGTTTGTGGTGCTCAACCTCATCAACAGCCGCTCCGGCCGTGCCATCATGGCCATCCGCGATGCGCGCGTGGCTGCCGAGAGCGTTGGCATCAACGTAGCCAAGTACAAGATGATGGCCTTTGTTGTCAGCGCTGCGCTGGCAGGTATGGCGGGCGCGCTGTACGGCCTGAACATCACCTCTGTTACGGCTGCAAAGTTCAAGTTTGATACGTCCATTCTGGTACTGGTATTCGTGGTACTGGGCGGCATCGGCAACATCCGCGGTTCCGTGATCGCGGCTGCGGCGCTGACCGTTCTGCCCGAAGTGCTGCGTGCCTTCAGCGATTACCGCATGCTGGTATACGCCATCGTACTCATCGTTGTGATGCTTGCCTCCAACAGCCCCGCGCTGGGTCATGTGAAGGCATGGCTGAGCAGCCTGAAAGCGAAGAAAAACAAGGAGGTGGAAGGGCAATGACACAGAAAAGACAGTCTGCTACCAAGATGGTGCCCGTGCCCAGCCATTCCATCGTGCCTGAGCGCGACGTAAACAAGCGTCCTGTGCTGGAGACCCGTCATCTGGGCATTGAATTCGGCGGCCTGAAGGCTGTTGAGGATTTCAACCTCACCATCGGCGCTACCGAGATCGCAGGTCTCATCGGCCCCAACGGCGCCGGCAAGACCACCGTTTTCAACCTGCTGACCAAGGTATATCAGCCCACCAACGGCGTTGTTATTCTGGACGGCAAGGATACTGCAGGCATGAACGCCGCGCAGGCCAGCAAGCTGGGCATTGCCCGCACCT
>JAZKYW010000275.1:0-11544 GCA_045612325.1 Candidatus Limiplasma sp.
GCCGGTGCGATGGCTGATCATGCGGATGTGGGTGCTGCCGAGTGCGAAGGCCGCGCCATCCAACGCGTGGAAAACAGCCTGGTCAACGCTTTGCGCAATACGGTAAGAGGCTATACCACGGTGAAGGAGCGCAGCAAAAGCATCATGGCTACCGGCGGCAAGGTAACGCCCGTCTTGCTGCCTGTGTGGCTGATTACCACCGTAAAGGATGGCAAAACCTACACCTTCGCCATCAATGGCCAGACCGGCGAACTGACCTGCGACGTGCCTACCGACAAGGGCAAGGCGTTTGTGTGGGGTGCAGGCGTATTTGCGGGCGTGATGGGCATTGGCGCAGGAGTGCTGGCGGCGCTTGGCAAGCTGGCCAGCGGAACCATGCTGATTGCAGGCATTGTCGCACTGATCGCCGCTTTGGCTGTGGTTGGCGGTCTGATCGGTCAGATGAAGCAGGCGGCCAGCCAGAGCAGCGCATCCGGGTATGCGCGCGACGGCGGCTTGAAACTGCAGGCCGAGTATGACTATTACCTGTATACCAAAACCAATCGCCGCAAAATCGAAAAGAAGGAAGAACCGCAGTCCAAAGAAGCCTGACAAGGAGCATCTGCATATGATCAAACGGTTTGCGCTGTATCTCTGTATCCTGCTGGTGCTACTGCCGTTATTTGTATCGGCGGAATACAATCCCTTTGAGTATGTCGGGAACATGGAAGTTGTCAACTGCAGCGAATGGGTTTCCCTGCGTGAAACTCCCAGTACGGCAGCCAAACGGCTGGTAAAGGTATCGCTGGGTTCCATCGTACACAACTGCTATTCCTTCACGGACGAATGGTATTACGCAGAATTTGATGGACATGGCGGATATATTCTGGCTGATTATCTGCAGCCAAGCGAAGGCGCAACTACCTTCAGTGCCATGCTGATCATCGGCTGCGAGGATGGAGCAGAGATCTATCCCACCCTTAATTCCAACGAGATCTTTGACCTGCTTTCCGAAAATACAATCGTTAGGAACTGTCATGTTGAAGAAAATGGTCGGGTTTATGTGGAATTCGGCGACCGCTGCGGTTTTGTTGAAGCTGAGCATGTGGTTCCATACAACCAGCTTTCGCATTTCCCGCACCAGATTACGCTGCTTACCAACCTCTATGGCGAAGCATACGAAAGCCCTTCTCCTGCGCTCAAAGCGGATTACACCGAAGGCTTTTTCCTCATGGAATACGACTATAGCGAGTATGTGCAGGAGGATATGGGTGTTCCAAGGGCAGAATTCGTGCTGTACTCGGATGAAACAGTCAACCATGTGCATCTGTTCAGTGTGGAACTCAGAGACTGGGACAGCGATTCTGGTGAAGCAATCTATGACGCTACGCTTGAACACATCCAGTATCAGGTGGACCCGGAGCATCCGCTGTCTGTTTGTGCCGTGATATGGGGCGATACGCCCAATCTGGCCGTTGGCTTTGAAGATGCGCAGGGCGTATACCATTTCGCAATCATTGAAATCAGTGGCGAGGATGGCAGCATGATTCTGCGAGAGTTCTGAGTTGCTACGAAAAAACATTTTCTTTCTCTGCGAGAGAAAGAAAAAAACAAAGGAGGACACAAGTATGGCAAAACATAACTGCGCGATTTGCGGAGCTGAAATCGGTCTGCTTGCTGAACAGAAATTAGGAGACGGCAATTACATCTGCCGCAAGAACTGCCGCAAGAAACTGTTCAAGGTCTTTGATTGTATTCCTGCAAGTCTTCAGGAAGTGAAGGCTCATATCGCTCAGATTGAATATGGTACCAAGGTATGGAATCAGATCTTCGTACCTCTGAAGAAGACGAAGGTCAGGGAAGAAAAGCTGCGTCAAATCTACGGCGTCAAGGACTGTCTTGTTTATGTTTCTCCATCTACCGGGCTGATTGCATTTAACGAGACTCGCTACAAGTTTATGTTCTTTGGCAAAACTGAATATGCCTGCGTTTACCGTGTAGCGGATTTGGTCACCTATGAATATGAGAGCGAGACGAAAAAGAACAGCGAAGGCAAGTGTATTACAAAACAGTTGTTTATTTTTCCACTGTTGCCGTGTGTAGTTCGCGCGCGTGCTGTTCCAGCACATTGATAGCTGTGCCGATGGTATCAAGGGCGAGTGCTTCGTCTGCGCGCCCGCTTTTCAGCAGAAACCCGTATAACGACGATAGTTCATTCTCAAACAGTGCGCGCGCGCCTTCTGCGACCAGCCTCATTATTGCCAACACTTCACCAAAATCCTTTTCCATTTGCTTTTCCTCCCCGTGCCCCTGCGGGGGCTTGTCCCCCGCGGTGGGCACCTTTCTTTTTGTTTTATGCGAGGATAAGTTCTACGGCTTTTTCGGCTTTACTGGTGGCGCTCACGATGAAGCGCTTGTCATTCTTCAGCACGCTCAACCAGTTTTGAATGTAGGCAACGTTGTTGCGCAGACTGTGGGAGGTTTCAAGTCCTGCGTGATTGACGAGGGCAGAAGCGCCGATTTCTGCGACCAGTTCTTCTTTGCTGTATGCTTCGGTTCCAAAGAAGGCTGTGCGGTCAAGACGGTTGAGGCGTGTTTGGTGTCCTGTGCTGTGGGTCAGCTCGTGGAAAGCGGTGCTGTAATATTCAGCAGTCGCGCCAAACTGTGCCATATGAGGCAGGGTGATGGAATCACTCACGGGAGAATAGAAGGCTTTGTCGCCTTCTTTGTGAATCATCTTCACGCCTTCGCGCTCACAATACGCGGTGATGATGGCGTCGGCGATCTGGTCTGCGCTTGCGGTGTTTGGCTGGGTGATTGTGTGGTGCGGTTTCAGCCCTTCGCACTGGTCGATGTGGAACACGTTGTAATAGCGCAGGAAGGGAACCTCTTTCTTTTCGTGGGTTTCTTCGTCTTCGGTCTCAATCCATTTCCAGAAAACGATTATGGAAGCTTTCTCGCCCTTGCGAACGCGCCCGCCTTCTTGCTGTACTTGTTTGAAAGTGGCATACTCTCCCGCCTTTCCCAAAAGCATTTGATTGAGAAGGCTGTACGGCTTGCCCGTTGTGTGGCTGACGCAGTTTCCGCAGGAGACCCACGGTTTTTCCCAAGGAATGATGCCTTTTTCAAGTTCTGCGATAATGCGGTCGGGGACTTCCTTGTAGATATCCATTTTTGTGCTTCCTTTCTCTTGTGGGAAGCACAGCCAGTGTGGTAGAATGACTGTGCTCCCCGGTTATGTGAGAGTTTCCGTGTGGGGCGTCTGGTCGAATGCTGTGGTAGGTGTTCGACCTTTTATTTTTCTTCTTCGCCAAGCGCGTTTTCAATCATGCGCTTTATCCAAAGGAGCGCGGTTTCGACGCTCTCAACTGTGGTGTTGAGATTGACTTTACCTTGTGCCGTCAGCGCTTCATTGATGGCAATGGAGTCGTGCCTCAGGCAGTCAAGCGCACCGCGAACGATAAGCCGTAAGCGCAGGATGTCGATTTCTTTGTCCATACGCTCACCTCACGGAGAACCGGCGCGCCGTGGTGGTTTTGGTGTAGGCTTCGGCGAGTTCCGCGTGGTCTTTCTTGAAGCGGGCGCTGTCAAAGCGGGAGCTGGTGTAGGGCGTCCATGTGACCTTGAAAGCGCCAGCCAGCAGGGTTTCTTCTTCGCCCATGACGGTTTTGATTTCATCTTCCATGCTGGTGATTTCTGCTTCCAGTTCTTCCTTCATGCGTTTCAGTTCCAGAAGTTCCTTGACCTTGGTTTCCATGTTGGGGTTGCTCATGTGGGTGCCTCCTTTGGTTTGTCGGAACCGTGTTCCGTTCTTACAAGATAGATTATACACCATTTCGTGTCCTATGTCAATATAATTTATACATCTTTTTGTGTTTTTCAAAACTTTTTGTTGACTACTGACACGAATTGATATACAATCTTGTCTGAGGTGATATCACTATGAACCTTTCTATGGGAGAGAAAATCCGTATTATTTTGAAGCGCCGTGGCATGACGGTGGCACAGTTGGCAGACCTAACCGAACAGACGCGCCAGAACCTTTCCAATAAACTGACACGCGACAATTTTCAAGAAAAAGATTTGGAAGTCATCGCAAAAGCTTTGAACTGCGAATATGAAGCATATTTTGTAATGAAGGATACAGGCGACAGAGTATAACAAAAAAGCAGGAGCAACCCGCAGTTGCTCCATATACATTTGTCGGGATACCCTTTCGGGCATCCCGTCTTTTGGTTTTCTTCCAATCTGCCGTCGCAGAGGAACTACCGCCAGAATCAGCCCCGTAAAAGGCTAACTATCTTTGCGCGCAAGTTTTTGAGGCTTTGGGAACTGATACGCACATCTGCGTCAATTTCCATCGGCTTTTCATTTGCCTGTTCCAGTTTTTCAAGGCGGGCAATGATATTATCCACTTCTTCCAGAATGGATATAAACGCGCCGTCATAATGTTGTGTAAGTTCGCTCGTTGTTTCTTCCATGGCGGAGGCGTATTCCTGTATGTGTTGGTTGTGGTATGGATTATCGCCCATCGTAGAGCGCAAAGCCTATGTAGAACGCAAATGAGATAGAGGGTTGTATTTTAGCATAATTTTTTCACACCTTGGCTGTTTGCCATTTTTTCTTTTCTCTATTTTACCTCCAATTTTTGAGAAAGTAAAATTTTCATCCTATGCGCCAAACAATTCATCCACTCTTTCGATCGTGTAATCAAAAGTCCCCAAGTCATTGGTGAATATGCCATTCCTATGAATGAAAGTCCAAAAGTCGTAGGCAAAAGTCAGGAAGGTGTATTTGAATAGCCATATTATTTGACTTTGACTCTGGTAGCGTATATCATCAATTACAGGCGTATGCCGATGAACCTTGAAAACAGAATTGCCTAAAAGTGTAGAACGAAAGGAAAATGTTATATGGCAAGCAAAATCCGTCGTATCTACACTTATACAGACCAGCAGGGAGCAGAACAGACCGTTCTTATCAATGGTAATTCAGCCAAAGAAGCCGATAAGAAGTTTCAAACGTTTCTGTCAGGGCTGGCGGAGGCGCCAGTAGCACAAGCGTCTCCAACGCTTGTGCGATTCATAGATGAAATATATCGGCCTAGTTTTATTGAAGGTTTGTGCGAAACGACCGTCGCTAATTATGAAAGGTATATTCGTCTCTACATTGTCCCCTTTATGGGGCATATGAGAATGAGTATGATAACGGTAGCGACCATCCAGAGCTTCTATAACTGGCTTGCTACGGCCTCACAGCACGGCAAAAAGAAAGACTTGAACCGCAACACCATTGAACGTGTCAGCGGACTTGCAAGCAGAATGTTCAAGGTGGCATACGAAATGAAAATCATTGATGATATGCCTTTCAAAATGACCATTCTGCGAATCAGGGCTCATCGTGGAGGTCATCACAAAGCCTTGCCGGATGCCGAAGTCATACGCATCAAACGTGAGATTCCTACTCTGCCAGATACACGGCAACGGCTTTACATTGCTTTGCTGGTCTATACAGGAATGAGAAGGGAAGAAGTGCTGGGGCTTTGCTGGGAGAATATCCATCTGGAAGAAAACTACGGAGAGGTAAAAAGGGTCGTTGTGTTCCCCAATAATGCAAAAGCGGTCGTGAAGGAGAGCGGTAAAACCGATGCCTCCGAACGAACCTTCATTATTCCTGACGCACTGAAACAACTTCTTCTGCCACACAGGCGGGCGAGCGGGTTTGTTATCCACGGCGAAACAGAAGACACACCTGTTTCTTACTCCACGATGCAAAGAACCTACTATGGAGCCTTCAAAAAGTTGGGTATTTACGGCAAGTTCAATAACCATGACTGGCGTTCTACCTTTGGCACACAGTTGAAAGAGAGAGGAATGAGTTCCGCTTTGGTGGCTGATTTGTTGGGACACGCAGACACACGCATGGTGGAAACAACCTATGCGCGCGCCCGGCATGAAGGCATTATGAAGCAAAGGTCAGAAGTGGAAAAGTTGAGTGCGTTTCTGTAAAGGAAATGCACTTTTCATTGCACTTTTGATTAGGCTGAAAAGCGTTATGACATAAGGGGTTGAAGCGTAAAAGAAAAAGACGAAAATGCACTTCTTGTTGCACTTTCGCCTGATTTTGGTGTTAGGTCATCTTTTCAGAAATAAGAAAAACGCTCAATCCCTTATGGATCAAGCGTTTCCTTATTGGTGGGATTAGTAGGGCTCGAACCTATGACCTCCACGATGTCAACGTGGCGCTCTAACCAACTGAGCTATAATCCCATGCTGTTGGCCTGTCGGCTTCACAACGTTGATTATTCTATCACGGTTTGGGGGTAAATGCAAGCGTTTTTTGAAAAAAAGATCACTTTTTTTCAAAAAAGCAAAACGGTGCATTCTTGACATCTGTTTCGGGCGAGAATAGAATGAAAACAGCATTTTCATTGAAGGGCAGGGGAGGGCGCGTGGCTGTTGCATACAGCAGATATATCGTTGGCAATTTGCCGTGGTATAGTGTGCTCATCGTTACGGGCATCGCGCTGGCGGTGTGGCTTGCTTCCCGCGAGGAGCAGCGGCTCGGTCTGCCCAAGGATACGATGGTGGACCTTGCACTGACGGCAGTGCCGCTGGGCATGGTGGGCGCAAGGCTGTATTATGTGCTGATGAGCTGGGAACTGTTTGCCGATGACCCCATCCGCATCCTGTACATATGGGAAGGCGGCATCGCCATTTACGGCGCGGTGCTTGGCGGATTGCTCGGCGTTTTGTGGTACGCGCGCAAAAAGAAGCTGCGCTGTGCGATGCTGACGGATATCATCGTGCCCGGGCTGCTGCTTGCGCAGGCCATCGGCAGATGGGGCAATTATTTCAACATGGAAGCATATGGCGTGCAGATCACCGATCCCAAGCTGCAGTTTTTTCCCGCTGCGGTGCTCATCCCTTCAGCGGAGGGATATACATGGTATGCGGCAACTTTCTTTTATGAGTCCGTGTGGAACCTGCTTGGCTTTGGCGCGCTGTGGAAGCTGAGAGGGAAAGCCAAGGAAACGGGCGATATGACCCTGTGGTACATGCTCATCTACGGTGCGGGTCGTTTTGTGATTGAACAGCTGCGCATGGACAGCCTCTATCTGGGGCCGCTTCGCGTGTCGCAGTATGTAAGCCTGCTGATTTGCGCGATTGCTGCTGCGGTTATCGTCATCCGCCTTTGCAGAAAAAACGGCAAAGCCCATGCGCTTGCGGGCATAAGCTGCGCGTTGTGGCTGCTGCGCTGGTTTGTGCTGGAGAATATTGCGCTGTATGCACTTTGCATGATCGCGGCAGCGGCTGTGGCATTTGTGCTTGTGCGCAATAATCGCAAGGCTGTTTGGTGGATGAGCCTCGCTCTGACGGCGGATGTGCTTGGCATCGCCCTGACAATGTTGAACTTGCCTACGGCGGAGGCGGGAGCATTCCTCCACGCACTGCTGTGCAGTGCCGCGCTGCCTTTGGGCGTTTATGCGCTTTATACCGAAAACTGATACAGAAGGAGGGCGTGCAGTATGCCCGTCGGCTCTTTGAAAAACACGCTCTATGGGCTTGCCTTGCCTGTTTTGGGCAAAAAATGTGAATGGAAAACCGCACAGGACCCAAAGCTTGCGCGTATTTTGCGCAGGCATCATGTGGCGGGCGCGTGCATCCAGCGTTTTGAAAACGCAAAGCTTACGGAGCATTTCGCTGTGGGCTATGCAAAGCTTGATAACGATAAGCTCCCCGTTACGGAGAATACGGTCTTCCGCACGGCTTCCGTAGCCAAAACAGTGACCGCGCTGCTGGTATTCAGGCTGCAGACGCTGGGCAAGCTCAGTGTGCAGCAGGATATCGGCGAGTTGCTGGGCTATGAGGTGCGCAATCCACATTGCCCCGATGCGCCCATCACGCTTGCCATGCTGCTCAGCCATACATCCACCATAATCGATTCGCCCGCTTATTTCGATGCGTTTCAGAAGCAGATGCCCCTGCGCGAATTGCTCAGCGACCCTGCGGCCTATCTGCCGGCTGTGCCCGGCATGGTTTTCCGGTACAGCAATCTGGCTGCGGGCGTCATTGGCTGTCTGTTGGAAAACACCTTTGGCGAAAGCCTTGAGCAGCTGGCGCAGCAGTATCTGTTTGACCCGCTTGGAGTGAAAGCCACTTTTGACGCATCCAAACTGAATGCCGCTGATGCTGCCGACAGCTGGCGCGTGCTGCCTGCCGCCAAGGCCTTTGATGTGCAGAAACGCATCGCAGGCGCGCAGCCTCTGGATCAGGCAGACCCAGAAACGCATTATCTGCTGGCGTCGGGCAATCTGTACCTCACGGCAAAAGACCTTGCCAAACTCACGCTGGTTGCAGTAAACGGCGGAGATGGATTCCTGGATGAAAAAAGCCTGTGCGAACTCAAAACGCCCCTTCGCGGCTGGCCCGAGCAGGCAGTGCCGATGAAGCACGGCATGGGTCTTTTGCAAATCGATGACAAACGCATCTATCCCGAGCCCCTGTGGGGACATCAGGGCTTTGCATACGGCGCGGTGAACGGTATTTTCTTTGATGCGCAGGGCAACGGCTTCGTCTGCCTCAACAGCGGTGCAAGCGAGCGGCGCATCGGGCATCTGGCGCTTATCAACCGCGACCTCATTGTATGGGCGCTGAAGCCGCAAAGGAGCGCAAAGTGATGAAAGACGCAGTCAAGGAAATCATTAAAAAACGCCACAGCGCGGTCATCGTGATGGAAAGCGGAGAGCAGTTCTGGCTTACGTGGACGCAGCTGCAGGAGCACGAGCCATTCAGCGTTGGACAGGAAGTGGATACGGATGCCCTCAGGCAATGGCTGCTGCCCCGTCAGTATCCCATGGCGCTCAACGATGCTGTTGCACTGCTTGCGCAGCGTGCCCGCGCCTCGGGCGAGATCAAGCAAAAGCTTCGCCGTAAGCTCTACATGGAAGATACCATTGAAATGGTCATCTACAAGCTGGAAAAAGAACGTTTTCTCAATGATGAGGAATTTGCGCGCGAATGGGCAGCCTCCCGCGCGCGCAGCCGCATGGGCAAAAGCCGCATCATGCAGGAATTGCGCATGAAGGGCATCCCGCAGGAAATGGCTGAAAACGCGTTGGATGAGGTGGATGAGGAAGAAAGCGACGAAGCCGCCGCCGCGCTTGCGCTCAAACTGTTCAAACGCTACAGCAGCGAACCCGATGAGCGCAAAGCCATGCAGAAGATGCTGGCAGCTATGGCTCGCCGCGGTTACGGATACGATGACAGCCGTCGCGCGATTGCTGCCGCGATGGAGCAGCTGGAAGAATAAACGGCTCGAACAACGGTTGAGCGTATTCTACAATGCCGTTATTGTTTTGAACGAGATTTCTGTTATGATTTTCCCATGAATCATTTAAGGAGGGAAAATGATGACCGAAATCAAACTCCTGTTTCCTGAAAGGCTTAGAAGAGCAAGACACCTCAGGGGATTGACGCTCACAGCCCTTGCCGAAAGGGCAGGTATGACTGCGCCCTCTATATCCGCCTATGAAAGAGGCACGAAAGACCCGTGCCTATCTTATGCCGTGGCGTTGGCGGAGGCGCTGCAGGTGCCTGTCAGCTGGCTGTTTGCATATGAAACAGAACGAGAAAATACCGGGGCAGAAAAAATGCCCTGGGAAGAATAAAAAGAAAACACGGTGCGTTTTTCGGCGCACCGTGTTTTGTTGGTTTGCGTTGTGAGGCAGCATCCGTTTGCTGTGGGATAGACAGGGCTTACGAGAATCTTTTCAGATGAGCGCGAATGGCCTCAAAGGTTTCTTCGCTCAGGTCGTGCTCCATTTTGCAGGCATCTGCGCGGGCGGTTTCTTCGCTCACGCCAAGGCGCATCAGCAGCGTGCACAGCAGGTCGTGCCTTTCCAGCACGCGGCAGGCGATGGCTTCACCGCTTTCGGTAAGGGTGATGCGGTTGTCATCGCCCATCAGGATATAACCGTTTTCGCGCAGCTTTTTCATGGCAAAGCTGACAGACGGCTTGCTTACGCCCAAACGGGCGGCAATGTCAACAGAGCGGGCGTGACCGTTGTTTCGGCACAGCATCAGGATGGCTTCCAGATAGTCCTCGGCCGATTCGTGGATGTTCATGGCAAACCTCCCTTTCTATATCATCATACCATACTTTACATATAAACACAAATGCCAGTGTTGACACAGGAAAATACTTGGGATAAAATGTTTATTTGGCGCCCGAACGCCAAAAACAAACGGATGAGGTAAGTAACATGAATACAACGACGCTTCTTTTGATCGCCGTAGGGCTTGCGATGGATGCTTTTACCGTGGCACTTTGCAAGGGTCTTTGCATGCGCAAGATCAACTATGTTCATGCCGGTATCATTGCGCTGTTCTTTGGCGGCTTTCAGGGCGGCATGCCGCTCATCGGCTGGTTTCTGGGCAAGCAGTTCGAATCGATCGTTACCCGTTTTGCTCCCTGGATCGCCTTTGTGCTGCTGGGCTACATCGGCGGCAAAATGATCTGGGATGCTTTTCATGAGGATGATGAAGGGCAGGCCTGTGATGTGGAAGGCAAGCTTGACCTGAAGGAACTGTTTATGATGGCTGTTGCCACCAGCATTGATGCGCTGGCTGTGGGCATCTCCTTTGCGGGCCTGCAGGTAAAGATCGTTCCTGCAGTTGCTGCCATCGGCATCATCACTGCCGCGCTGTCCTTCGTGGGCGTTATCATCGGCAACAAGTTCGGCAACAAGTTCCAGAGCAAGGCTCAGTTTGCGGGCGGCGCCGTGCTGGTGCTCATCGGCCTGAAGATCCTGCTGGAGCACTTTGGCATTATCGGTTAATGCCATCCTCCGCTTCTTCATCATTGAGCGGGGCTTCAAAAACAGGGATGAACCACTCCACGTTTTTGAGCTGAGAAAGAGTCTCGCGGGTGATGACGGTGTTGGTGCCGAGGCACGCGTTGCAGCGGTAGCCGCACTCGGGGCATACACAGGCCATGTGTTCGGTCTCGGACTGGATCATATAAGCTTCGCAATGCGGGCATCCGCAGCGCATAAAAATCGCCTCCTGAATGGAATGGTACCATTCTAACACAGGAACGCACGAAATAAAAGAGCACGCAGTTCAAAAGCTGCGTGCTCTTTTGTGTACTTTTTTACTGCACTCGTTCATCGCCCCAGAAGAACAGGGCAACGGTGCCGGGGCCGGTGTGGCTGCCGATGGTGGTGCCGATGCTGTAAATGACCACCTTGCCGTCCAGCTTGGGGAAACGTTCCTCAATCAGCTTGGCAACGGCCTGAGCGTCCTCAAGGCAGGCGGAGTGGGAAAGGTAGCACTTGCCGCTGTAATCAAGGCCGCCTTCGGCATGCTCTTCCATCTTCTTAACGATTTGACGGATGACCTTGGCCTTGCCGCGGTGCTTTTCACGAGGTACGAGCTTGCCTTCGCTGTTTACCTCCAGCAGGGGGCAGATGTGCAGCGCGGTGCCAAACCAGCCGCTCACCTTGGATACGCGGCCGCCCTTGATGAAGAACGTCAGGTCGGAAGAGAAGAACCAGTGGTGCAT
>JAZKYW010000276.1:0-8687 GCA_045612325.1 Candidatus Limiplasma sp.
GTCCAGCGACGGCGTGGAGCAGACCATCATCCTTGGGCGCGGCGCTACGCGCATGAGCGCGCGCGAACTTTGGCGCGAGCTCAACGCCGAACGCTCTCAGGGGCGCGACAAACACCGCATGCCCTCCGCCCAGCAGCGCACCGCGCTTGCCGCGGCGCTCACCAAAGAGCAGTTCGATGCGCTGGACAAGCTGCGCAGGCAGAAGTGACCCCCATTTTTTCCATCAACAAAGGCAGGTGAACAACCTCATGACCTACGGCGAAGACGAGATCTATCTGGATGATGTGGACGAAGAGCTCCTGGAGCGCGACGAAGACGAAGAAGAAGACGAAGAGACCGACGAAGAAGCGCTCAAGGAGCGCAGCGACGGCCTGAACATGGACAGCAAGTGGGAGGATACCCTCTCCGGCCGTTTTGCCCAAATGCCTGACGAGCAGGTCGTGGGGCAGGCTCAGAAGGGCGACAGCGTCGCCATCGAATACCTGCTGAGCAAATACAAAAACTTTGTGCGCTCCAAGGCGCGCAGCTATTTCCTCATCGGCGCGGACCATGAGGACATCGTGCAGGAAGGCATGATCGGCCTGTTCAAGGCCATCCGTGATTATCAGGCGGAGCGTCTTTCCAGCTTCCGCGCCTTTGCGGAGCTTTGCATCACCCGTCAGATCATCACCGCCATCAAAACCGCCACCCGCCAGAAGCACGTGCCCCTCAACTCCTATGTATCCCTCAACAAGCCCATCTATGATGAGGAATCCGACCGCACCCTCATGGATGTGATCGTGGAAGGCCGTGCGCAGAACCCCGAGGAGCTGATCATCGACCGCGAAAACCTCGTCTCCCTGCGCGATCAGGTGGACCAGGTGCTCAGCTCCCTCGAGCAGGATGTGCTCAACGCCTATCTGGACGGCAAAAGCTATCAGGAGATCGCGGACAAGCTGGGCAGGCATGTCAAATCCATCGACAACGCCCTGCAGCGCGTAAAGCGCAAGCTTGAAAAGTTTTTGGAAGAAGCCAGAGCCAAAGAGGAAGAATAACCAAACAGCAACAGGGCGGGCACAGTTATGCTGCGCCCTTTGCTGTATATTTTCAAAGAAAGGAGCCCCACCGGCATGCCCGATCAAATCTACGAAGTCATTGCGCAGGGTGCGCGATACTGGTTTTTGTTTTTGATGGTGCTCATCGTGTGGCGCAGCTGGCGCTGGTACCGCAAGGACCGCCGCGCGGCGCGCAAACGCCTGAAGCTTCTGCCTGATGCGGGCTTCATCGGCGAGATGGTGGTCATCGAAGGCGGCGGCGTGTTCGACCGCGGCGATGTGTTCCCCATTCCGCGCGAAGGTACGCTGGGCTTTTTGCGCACCAATGACCTGTGCATCCCCGTCAAGGGTGTGGAAAACAGCCATCTGTGGTTTTGCTATGAGGAGCGCAAGGGCCTGATGGTCACGCCGTTTGGCAAAAATGCCGCTTTGGTAGATGGCGAAGCCTTTGAAAACGCCCGAAATCCCCTGTGCATGGCGCACGGCTCCTACCTCACCGTGGGGGATGTGCAGCTGCGTCTGCGCCTGTTTGCGGGCTTTGAAAGCATGAACCGCGCGCCCCGCCGCGCCGACTTTGCCGACGAGCCTCAGCCCATGCCCCCGCAGCAGCCTCAGCAGCAGCCGCAGCAGCCCCAGCCCATGACCGAGCAGGAGCGTCAGCTCATGTGGCAGCAGTGGCAGATGCAGCAGCAATACCTGCAGCAGCAGGCGTATCAGCAGGGCTATCAACAGGCCATGGCGCAGCAGCAGCCTGCCGAGCCCGTGTACTACCCCGAAGAAAGCTGCGAAGAGCCCTATGCCGCGCCCGGGCAGCCATGGGATGACGACCCTGACGAGCTGCCCTACGACATGGCGCAGATTGCCCGCGAGGAAGGTTTGGTGGATAACAGCATCTTCATGCGTCCCGCCGACCAAAGCCGCCCCGTGCCGCCGCAGGAAACCGTCTATTTTGAGCCCGTGTATGATGACGAACCCGAAGAGGATGACTATGCCTGTGACGATTTGCCCCCTGCCCGCGATTTTTCCGACGAGGATATGACCGATGCAGCCGCGCCGCCCCGCAGCGCCTATGTGGGCCATGACGAATCCGCCCGCGCCAAGCGCGCCGTGTGGGATAAATACTTCGGGGGAGGGCAGCAGCAATGAGCAAAAAGAATCAGGAAAAGCTCTCCCGAGCCGAAATGCGCGCGCAGCGAAACGAGCAGCGCGCCAAAGAAAAGCAGAAGCGTGAAAAGCGCCGCCGTCCCGACCACATGCTGGTATCGGCGATGATGCTGTTCTTCTTCAGCGCCTTCCTGCTCATCTCCCTCAATGGCGAAATCCGCCTCGACGGCTTTGTGCTGGCAGCGGTGGTGCCCATGCTTTTGTATGTAGCCACCATGTGGCTGCCCCGCTTCTTCCCCGCGGATAAGCTGCTTCTTTCCATCGCCAACTTCCTGTGCGCGTTGGGCGTACTGGTTTTGTACGTTACCGACCGCGGCGCGGGCACATCGCGCGGCATGCAGCAGGCCATGTACTACGGCGCGGGCATCCTGTCCATGCTGGTGTGCATACTGCTTGTGCGCTATATCAAACGCTGGAATTTTCTGATCAAGCTGGTCATGGCGGGCGCGGCGGGCCTGATGCTTTTGCCCCTTGCCATCGGCACCGAGCAATACGGCGCCACCAACTGGATCGTCATCGGCGGCATGAGCCTTCAGCCCAGCGAAATGGTCAAAATCGCCCTGCTTTTGGTGCTTGGCTGGTACATGAGCCGCCACCGTTTCTGGCCGTGGTTCATCTTTGCGGGCTTCTGCCTGCTTGCGCTGATGCTGCAAAAGGACCTTGGCACCGCGCTCATCTACTACGCCACCACGCTGTTTTTGTTCTGGGCCTCCACGGGCAATCTGCCTTTGACGGGCCTTGGCATGCTGGGCGGCTGCGGCGCGGCGGTGCTGGGCTACAAAATGTTTGCCCACGTCAAAAAGCGCGTAGCCATCTGGCGCAATCCCTGGCTGTATTACGAGACCAGCGGCTACCAGATGGTACAGGCTCTCATGGCCATCGCATCGGGCGGATTGTTCGGCGTTGGTCTGGGTCTCGGCTCGCCCCGCGTGATCCCCGTATACTTCTCTGACGCGATTTTCGCCGTCATCTGCGAGCAGTTCGGTATCGTGTTCGGCGTACTGGTGCTGGTGATGTACATCATCCTCATCCTGCGCGGCGCATCCATCGCCCATACGTCCCGTCACAGCTTCCATGCCATCATTGCCATGGGCGCAACGGTGATGCTGGGCGTGCAGACGTTCGTTATCATCGGCGGCGTGCTCAAGCTCATCCCCCTGACGGGCGTTACCATGCCCTTTGTCAGCTACGGCGGTACGTCGCTGGTCAGCTGTATGGGTCTCATCGGCCTGATTCAGGGCGTGGCAAGCATCAATCAGGATGAACTTGCCTACGATTACGAGATCAGCCGCAGCATGCACGAGATCGAAACCATGCAGGAGGCGAGGGAGTAATATGAAACAGCTCAAATTCCGCTTTCGCTTTCTGACGTTCATCACCATCTGCCTGCTGGTGGTAGCGGGCGCGTACGGCGTGTACTCCGTATCCACCTACGGCAGCCGCTGGGTATCCAGCGCGCGCAACACGCGCTACCGCTCCGCCAAGAGCAGCGTCATCCCCGGTGATATCAAAGACCGCAGCGGCATTACCCTTGCCAGCACCGATGCGCAGGGCAAACGCACTTATCAGCCAAACACCCTCAGCCGCTCCGCCATGGTCCACCTTCTGGGCGATGACGAAGGCAACGTTGCCAACGGTGTGGAAAGTTTTCAGGCCAATTACCTGCTGGGCTTTGAAAGCAGCCTGTCCGAGCGCATCAACGACCTTGTGGGCAACACGCAGCGCAAGGGCGATACCGTTGTTGTGACCGCGGACAGCAAACTGCACACGCACATCGTGCAGGCGTTTCTGAACACCTCCAACACCCGCGGCAAATGCGGCGCGGCGGTGGTCATGAACTACAAAACGGGCGAAGTGCTGGCGCTTGTGAGCCTGCCCGTGTACGACCCGCAAAACATTACCGATACGGTGCGCAAGTCCACCCAGCACCCCTACTGGAACCGCGCGCTGCAAAGCACCCTGCCGCCCGGCTCCACGTTCAAGATCATCACCGCCGTGGCTGCGCTGGAGAACCTGCCCAACGCGCAGGGCGCGGTGTTCACCTGCACGGGCGCAACGCAGGTGATGGACAAGCTGATCACCGACTACGGCAACGACCAGCACGGGCAGATCAGCCTTGCCAAGGCATTCCGCCTGAGCTGCAACAACACCTTTGCCCAGATCGCCCTGACCATCGGGGATGAAAAGCTGCGCAAGACCGCGGAAAACTTCGGCTTTAACGATAACTTCCTCTTCCGCGACCTCGTTGTGGAAAACAGCCGCTACCCCACCCAGAACCGCAACACCTTCGAAGTGGCATGGAGCGGCGCGGGACAAAGTCAGGTAGCCGCAACGCCGCTGCACATGTGCATGATCTCCGCCGCCATCGCCAATGACGGCGTGATGATGGAGCCCCGATTGCTCTCCCGCGTGGAAAGCGCGGCAGGCACGCTGCGCATGCGCTCCTCCGCCAAGGTCTACCGCACCGCCTGCTCCCCCGAGACCGCCAATATCATTGACGGCTACATGAAGGATGTTATCAAAAACGGCACAGGCACCCGCGCACAGGCCGACGGGCTGACCATCGCAGGCAAGACGGGCAGCGCCGAAGGCTCCTCCAACGGCGTGGATGTTACCCACGCATGGTTCACGGGCTACATCGACAGCGACGCCTATCCCTACGCCGTGTGCGTCTTTGTGGAAGAAGGCGGCACAGGCGGCAGCGTGGCAGCGCCCATCGCCAAGCAGATTTTTGAGTATCTGCGGGACAACTGCAAAATACGTTAAACAAAAACCTCCCCATGCCAAACGGCACAGGGAGGTTTTTTTGTGTTTACTTGCACAATTCCGTAGCAACGGCAGCACCCAGGCGGGCGTTGTTGAACACCAGCTGGATGTTGGATGCCAGAGAAGAACCGCCGGTCAGCTTCTGGATCTTGTCCAGCAGGAAGGGAGTGGTCTCCTTGCCCTTGATGCCCAGACGGTCAGCCTCGGCAATGGCGTCGGCAATGTTCTTGTTGATGTACTCGGGATCCATGGAGTACTCTTCGGGGATGGGGTTGGTGACCAGCATGCCGCCGATGAGGCCCATATCCAGCTTTACGCGGAAAGCGTCGGCGATCTCCTTGGCGGTGTCCAGACGGTAGTCTACCTTGAAGCCGCTGGTGCGGGTGTAGAAGGCAGGCAGCTCCTCGGTCTGGTAGCCGATGACGGGCACGCCCTTGGTCTCGAGGTACTCGAGGGTGAGGCCCAGGTCCAGGATGGACTTGGCGCCGGCGCAGATGACCATGACGGGGGTCATGGCCAGCTCTTCCAGGTCGGCGGAGATGTCCATGGTGGTCTCAGCGCCGCGATGCACGCCGCCGATGCCGCCGGTGGCAAATACCTTTACGCCGGCCAGAGCAGCGCCGATCATGGTGGTGGTAACGGTGGTGGCGCCGTCCTCACCGCGGGCGAGCAGCACGGGCAGGTCGCGGCGGCTGGCCTTGGTCACATCCAGACCCTTCTTGCCAAGGTATTCGATCTCCTCACGCCTGGGGCCAACGGTGATCTTGCCCTTGATGATGGCGATGGTGGCGGGGATGGCGCCGGCGTCACGGATGATCTGTTCTACCTGCAGGGCAGTCTCAACGTTCTGAGGATAGGGCATGCCGTGGGAAATGATGGTGGACTCCAGCGCGACAACGGGCTTGCCGGCAGCGATGGCTTCCTGTACTTCGGGGGATACGGACAGATACTTCTTGAGATCCATGGTGATACTCCTCCTTATCGGTTGAGAATGCCGCTTAAGTTTTCAGCGGACATATCGGGGCTGACGGCGCTGTTGGAGCGTGCGCACAGCGCGGAGGCCGCCTGACCGCGCTTTGCGATCTCGCTGACGGGATAGCCTGCGAGATAGCTGTCTGCCGCGGCAGCAAGGAATGCGTCGCCGCAGCCGTTGGTGTTGATGATTTTGCCGCCAAAGATGGGCTGAATGCCGCGTTCTTTGCCGTTGTCGTAATACACGCCGCGTCCGCCCAGAGAGATGAACACGTTGCGCACGCCCATCTCGCGGAATACGGCGGCAGCGCGGGGCAGGTCGTCATCGGTGCGGATGTCAACACCCGTCATCAATGCCGCCTCGGGACGGTTGGGCTTGATGCCCGCAGCGATCTTCAGAATGCCCATCAGGTGGCGCGACTTGGGCGAGGACACGGGGTCTGCAAAAACAGGCACGGTGACGTTTTCGCCAAGGAAGGCAAGCGCCTCGGATGTGAGGTTGGCGTCCGCCACCACAAGGGCAGCGCGGTTGATCACATCCAGCTTTTGGGCAAGGAACTCGGGCGTGATGGCGTCATAGATGGCCATGTCGCTTACCGCGCCTACGATCTCGCCCTGCTCATCGTTGAGGCACAGATAGGTGGAGGTGCGTCCGCCCCTGACGGTCAGGCTGTGGGAAAGGTCGATGCCCACCTCACGGCAGCCCTCGCGCATGGTTTGGGCGTTGGCGTCATCACCCAAAGCGGTGATCATGAGCACCCTGTGGCCCAGACGCGCCAGGTTTTCGGCAATGTTGCGGCCCACGCCGCCAAGCGTGATGCGCACATAGCCGGGGTTGGAATCGCCCGCCACATAGGTATCGTTGGGCGTGCCGCTGATATCCACATTCACCGCGCCGATGACGCAGATGTAGCTTTCCTCATTCATGAGATAGCCGCGGCCCTTGATAAAACCTTTTTTCATCAGATTGGCGATGTGAACGCCTACCGAAGAACGAGTAATGCCCGCCTTGTCCGCCAGCTCCTGCTGAGAGATGAGGGGGTTTTCACGGATCCATTCAAGGATTTGCTCTTCCCGTTGGGTCACTGCTCTCGCCTCCTTGTTTTAAGCACTTCTTTATTATACTAAACATTTATTTATGCGTCAATAGACTTTCAGGTCTTTCAGGCAGATTTCGCCGCGTGCCGAGGTCACAAACAGGGTCAGTTTTTCCACGTAATCCTTCGCATCGCTGAGCAGCGGATTCTGCTCGCGGAAGGGATCATGGATCACGCAGATGCGGCGGTTGCCCACGCATGTGCCCTGATACAGCGGGAAATGCGCGCCCGAGTGCGTATCGGCAAGGATGTGGAAGCTTTCGATGCGCTGCCCCTGCGCGATGTCCTCGCAAATCTCCACATAGCGAACGTTGGAGACAGGCTCATCCAAAACGATCTCCCAGCGCGGCTGCGTGGGCGGCGTGTTGTCCGCTTTGCGCACCTGCGCCTTAAGAGGCGTGCCAAGCTCGCTTTGAATCAGTTCGCCCAGTTCCTGAAGCCGCTTTACGTCCCGTTCATCGATCAGCCCGTCACGGTTTGGCGGGATGTTCAGATGGAAGCAGGCATTCGCGCCGCAGGAGGTGAGCCATGTTTTGAAAAGCCTTTCAAGGCTGTGCGGCGCTTCGTTTGGATGCCAGAACCAGCCCGGACGGATGGACATATCGATCTCCGAAGGCACAAAGCACAGGCCCTTCGAATACATGATGTTGCTGAGGGAACCGATCTCACGGTCGGTGTTGTAGATATGGCTTAAGTCTCCCATGTCCGCCATGGGCGCAGGGCCGGTCTGCACGTTGGCATAAAAGCACAGTTCGGACGGCACCACCGCCCACTCGGCATAGCGCGCCGTGCCCGCTTCGTTGCCCACCCAGCGCACATCGGGGCCCGCATCGTTGAAAATGACGGCATTGGGCTGATATTTTCGGATCAGGTCGATATAGCGCGGAAAATCGTATTCCTGCTTTTTGCCGTTGGGCCCTTCGCCGCATGCGCCGTCAAACCATACGCAGAAGATATCGCCATACTCGGTGAGCAGCTCGGTCAACTGGGCGCAGAAGTAATCGTTGTAGGCAGGCGTGCCGTACAGGGCGCTGTTTCTGTCCCACGGGGACAGGTAAAAGCCAAACTTGAGCCCTTGCGCGCGGCATGCCTCGGCGCACTCGCGCACCACGTCCCGCTTGCAGGGGCTGTTTTTGACGCTGTGTTCGGTATATTTGCTGGGCCAGAGGCAAAAGCCGTCATGATGCTTGGCGGTCAGCACCAGCGCCTTCATGCCCGCCGCCTTGGCAGCAGCCACCCATTGGGTGCAATCCAGCTTTTTCGGGTCAAAAATGCTTTCGGGCTCAGTACCGTCGCCCCATTCGCGGTCGGTAAAGGTATTCACGCCAAAATGAATAAAGCCGTAAAAGCCCGTATCAAACCAGTCAAGCTGCCGCCTACTGGGTTTGACGTTCGCCGCCGCCTGCAGGAATGCTTTCATTCGATGCTTCCTCCGTATCGTTCGATTATGCAGCAAGCGCTCCCGTATTCGGGAGCGCTCGGTCATTCTTTTCCGCTGTCGCGCGCCATATCGCGCAGGCGTCCGCAGATGAGCTTGCACACATCCGCCGCCATTTGTCCAAGCCGCAGGTCGGTGACCCACGACAGGCGCTGCTGGAAGCGTTTTTCGATGGCGCTGATCAGATAGGGCGATCCGATGAGCGCCTGCTCGATG
>JAZKYW010000277.1:0-12593 GCA_045612325.1 Candidatus Limiplasma sp.
AGGATGATATCGGTGCCGCGCTCGGTGCGCACGCCTTCGCTCATGCTGAAGGCCATGCCGTCCTCGCTCTCCCAGCAGACAGCCTGTGCGCCTTCCTTGCCGGAAAGGCTCTGGATGGTCACCTTATCGGCTACCATAAAGACCGAATAGAAGCCCAGACCGGAAAGGCCGATGATGCCGCCCTTATCGTCGCCTTCGTAATTCTTGAGGAATTCCTCAGCGCCGGAGAAGGCTACCTGGTTGATGTATTTTTCCACTTCCTCGGCAGTCATGCCGATGCCGTTGTCGCTGAAGCGCAGTTCATCCGCGGTTTCGTCCACGGTGACGGTCACGCAGTAGTCGCACTCAGCGTCGGGAGTCAGCATCTTCTGCTTGGTGATGGCGTCGCAGCCGTTGGACACCAGCTCACGGATAAAGATATCCTTGTCGGAATACAGCCAGCGCTTGATGATGGGCATAATGTTCTGCGCATGGATGGAAATGTTGCCCTGATTGATCATGGTGATGCCTCCTGAAATGATAAGCCCCCGAAGGGACGTTCAAGTATGTGTACGGGTATCAAAATGCCCGGCTTCCGTATTGTAGCAGAGTCGGGCATAAATTGCAATGCATTTTTAGCACTCAACAGCCAAGAGTGCTAACAGTTTTCGATTCGTTCATATTTGAGGTATGCTTGTCCATTCTGCGCTGCTGTTCGCGGTTGATGTTTTTCATCAGCCTGAGCGCGGCTTTGACCTCGCCTTCCTCAAACAGCTGCTCCGCTCTTAAGCGCAGAAAACACCATTCATCCTGCTTTTTGGGCATATTTCTCCCACCTTTCGACAAAAGCATACCAGCGCATTTTGGCGCACGCAACCGAAAAGAATGTCGAAAGTTAGCAAAAACAGCGCCCGACGTTTTTTGTCGGACGCTGTTTGGTTGCTTATTCAGCTTTCTGGCCCAGCACTTTGATCTCTTCGTTATCAAAGAAGGCCACAGCGGCAAAGCCTGCCGCTTCCAGATTGCCCAGCTGCTTGCCCAGCTTTTTCTGCTGCGGCAGCACCGTTACGGCATAATCGCCGCGCAGACGGGCAGCCTTTGCCAGCACCTGCGCGAAGGGCACGTCATTGCGGTAGAGCAGCGCCAGCTTTTCAGCCGCAGGCACCTGGAAACCTTCATCCAGCAGGATGCCGCAGATGCGCTCAAAGCCGATGGAGAAACCAACGGCAGGCACCTGCTGACCAATGAACTTGCCGATCATGCCATCATAGCGGCCGCCGCCGGCGATGGCACCCGAGAAGCCTGCGCAGGTGATTTCAAACACCACGCCGGTGTAGTAACCCTGACCGCGTACCAGAGAGGGGGCATAGGCAATGCCGTACTTGCCGCCGGACAAATCACGGACGGAGCTGATGATGGCCATCAGCTTATCGGACAGGCTCTTATCCTCCAGCATAGCGGCAACGCGCTCGATGGTAAAGTCGCCTTCCCGCAGGAAAGTGTCCAGCGCCTCGATGGCGGAAGCAGCATATTCCTTTTCTTCCAGTTCCTTGCGCACGCCGTCCACGCCGATTTTGTCCAGCTTGTCAAAGGTGATGCACACGCTGTCCAGCGTATCGGCAGCAAAGCCCATGGCAGTAAGCATGCTGCGCAGCATGCGGCGGTCGTTGATGTTGACGGTAAAATCGGCAAAGCCGATAGCCATCAGCGCGCGAGCCGTCACGTCGATCAGTTCGATCTCGGCATTGATGCTGTCATCGCCCAGAATGTCGATATCGCACTGCACAAATTCGCGCATACGGCCCTTCTGAGGACGCTCGGCGCGGAATACGCGGTCGGTCTGGATGACCTTGAACGGGGTGGGCAGGCTTGCGCGGTTGGCAGCATAGTAGCGGGAAAGCGGCAGGGTCAGGTCGTAGCGCAGGCCCATATCGGAGAGGTTCTTTTCCTCGCCGGATGCCAGCGCCGCGTTCAGCTTTTCGCCGCGCTTGAGCACCTTGAAAATCAGATTGAGGTTGTCGCCGCCCTCACTCTTGTCCAGGTTTTCCATCTCCTCCAGAATGGGGGTGGAAATGCGCTCAAAACCGCTGGCGCGGTACGTTTCCAGAATTTTGCCCTGCACATAATCGCGCATGCGCATTTCATCCGGCAGATAATCTTTCATACCCTTCAGGGGATTGATTTTCATCGTGGATCGCTCCTTTCATACCAAGCCATCATAACAGGCTATCGGCTTTGCGTCAAGTTACTTTGCAGCGCGCGCCTTTACACGGAAACGGATATACAGGATGGCAGCCACCGTAGCCGCAAGGCTGACTGCGGACAGCATCTGCTGGGCGTAGACCGTAAAGCCCATCAGCTGGTTGCCGCCCTGCTGCAGCCCCGTGACCACAGCGCTGAAAATGAGCGTGCCCACAAAGCCGGTCAGGCCGGAGATGGTCTGGCACACAGCCAGCGCGTCAGCACGTTCTTCGGGCCTGGCGCAGTCAAACACAAGGTTGAACATACCGCTATTGATGCCGCCGCTGGCGATGCCGTTGAAGAAATAGTACAGCGCGAACATCACCTTGCCGTTGGAGGGCTTGGCCAGCGTTGCAAACAGGAAGGCCACGCCCAGCGCCAGATAGGCTTTTTCAAGCATGGCGGCAAAGGACTTGCGGTCGGCATATTTGCCCCACAGGGGAGACGCCACCATGCGCGCGATGCTGGCGGCGATGCCGAATACAGAGATCAGTTTGAGGCTGAAGCCCAGCTCGTTGAGCTGATAGGTGCCGTAAAACGGCGTGGAAGCATTGACGATGATGTAGTACACAATGTAGAGCACCACCACCGAGCGCATGCTGCGGTTTTTGAGCAGCGCCTTGAAGGTTTCGGTCACGGGCTTGCGGGATGCCGTCTGAGCCAGAGGCTTTTCCACCATGAACACCATGCACAGCACGCTCAAAAGCATGCACACCGCCATCACGACCGCCATCAGGCCAAAGGCGGTCTGCAGCTTGCCCATGCCCTCCAGCCAGTCAAACACGGCGCCCATCGCAAAGGAGAAGCCCATGCCCATGGCAAGCGAGAAAACCTCTTTGTAGGCGGTGAATACGCCGCGCTTGCGGTCATCCACCAGCGACATCATCCAGCTGGTTTTTTGCGGGGTGGAAACATTCATCAGCAGATAGGCCATCACGATGGTCAGCGTAAACAGACCCGTGCTCACCTGCTGCCCCAGCACAAGGCGCGGGATGAGATACAGCGAGATAAACAACAGATGGGTCGCAGCCGTCAGCACGATGCTCATCTTTTTCACTTTGCTCTTGCGGATGAACATGCTGATGAGCTGGAACAAGCCGCCCAGCGTACCTACCGCGGAAACAACGCCCGTAAGGCCGTCGCTCATGCCGATTTCCGTGGTCAGCTTTGCCAAAAATGATCCGCCTACAGCCAGCGCGATCAGGTAATCCACAGCCGCATACAGGATATAGAGCATTCTGCCCCTCTTGAGCAGCTTTTCATCATACGTTTGCATAGCGGGGTCCCCTTCCCTTTGATTACCAACGAATCATAGCACACCGAGCGTGTCAAATCAACCGTAAAAAACAAAGGCTTGCGCCCTGTTTTGGCAGGTGCTACAATGGTTTCAGCGTTTCAAAAAGGAGGTGCGTACATGCTGTACCTGAGCGAGTTTTCCTTTCCCGGCAACGGCAGTGAATTTGACTTTTTTCTGCAGCAAAAACGCACCTGCCACGACAGTTACTATCCCTTTCAGGTGCTTTCAAAGCACGGGCTCACTCACCTCAGCTTTGAGCCTGTCACCATCCTCTATGGCGGCAACGGCAGCGGCAAGACCACTGCCATCAACGTCATCGCCGAAACGCTGAAGCTTGACCGCGATACCCGCTTCAACCGCTCACCCTTCTTTGACGATTACACCGCGCTGTGCACCCCCGAGCTTCGCCAGCCCATTCCCGAAAACAGCCGCATCATCACCAGCGACGATGTATTTGACTACATGCTCAACCTGCGCGCCCTCAACGAAGGCATCGACCTGCGCCGCGAAGAGCTGTTTCAGGAATATCTGGAGGATAAATACTCCGATTTCAAATACCGCACTTTGGAGGATTACGAGCAGCTGAAGCGCGTGAACATGTCGCGCCGCAAAACGCAGTCCAAGTACGTGCGCGCACGTCTGATGGATAATCCCCGCGAGCAGTCCAACGGCGAAAGCGCCTTCTTCTACTTTACCAACAAAATCGGCGAAAACGGTCTCTACCTGCTGGACGAGCCCGAAAACAGCCTTTCCCCGCAAAAGCAGCAGGAGCTGCTTGCTTTTCTGGAGGATTCGGCGCGTTTCTTCGGCTGCCAGTTCATCATCGCCACGCACTCCCCCTTCCTGCTTTCCATGCGCGGCGCCAAAGTGTACGACCTCGACACCGACCCCGTACGCACCCGCCGCTGGACCGACCTGCCCGCCGTGCGCACGTACTACGATTTTTTCAAACGCCACACCTCCGCCTTTGAGGATGATGACGATTAACAAAAAAGACGTGACCGAAGTCACGTCTTTTTTTGATTACACTTTCTGTACCTTTTTCTCACGCCAGCGTCCGCTGAGGAAATAGCACATGCCGATGACGAACGGCATAAAGCCTGCCAGCGCGTCGCCGTACCAGAAACCCTGACAGCCCATGCCCATCGCAAAGCCCAAAAGCGCTGCGATGCCTACGCGGCTGATCATACCGTCGATGATGGCAACGGCAAAGTTGAGCTTGGTATTGCCCGAGCCGTTGATGAGCGAGAAGCTCATGCTGCGGGTAGCGGAGCCGTAGAAATTGAGTACCGTGGGGATGACCAGAATGTACGCCACGGAGAGCACCGCCGCGTCGGTGGTGAACATATCAAAGATCTGCTGGGAGAAGAACGCCATCGCCAGCGAGAACACGGTGGATACGATCATGCCGCAGATCAGCACCGTGCGCATGATGACAGGCACGCGCTTGTACTTGCCTGCGCCGAGGTTCTGGCCTACCATGCTGGCGCCTGCCGTGGTGAAGGAGTTGGAAACGATGCCGATCATGGTGTTGATCTTGTTGTAGATGCCGCTGAGGGCGGAGTACACCACGCCGTGCATGTTGATCCAGGAGGTCAGCACGATCTTGGACAGATTGATGGCCGCGGACTGGATGGCCATGGGCACGCCCAGCGCCACCAGCTTGCGCAGCGCGTTGCGCTCAATTGCAAAGCTGGAAAGCTTGAAATCAAAGCCGAAGCTTTCCTTGTGGCGGTAGAGATACACAATGGCAAACAGGAAGCTGGACGCCTGAGAGATGACCGTAGCCAGCGCCGCGCCGAACACCTTCATATCCAGCGCCACAACGAACACCATGTCCAGGATGAGGTTGAGCACCGCCGCAATGGCGATGAACATGAACGGTCTGCGGCTGTCACCCATGCCGCGCAGGATGGCGCTGACGATGTTGTAGCCGTAAATGAACACCAGACCTACCAGACAGGTCACGGTGTAATCCATGGTAAAGGCAAAGGATTCTTCGGGCGTATTGAGCCAGCTCAGCATCTGATTGCGGATGAAGAAACATCCCACAGCGATCAAAAGCGCCGTGCTGAGCAGGAAGGTAAACATGGTGCCGATGGTGTGCTTCACGTTATCCATACGCTGTGCACCCACGTCACGCGCTACCAGCACCTGTCCTGCGGAGGAAAAGCCCATCGCCACAAATGTAAGCAAGTGCAGCACGTCGCCGCCGATGGATACCGCGCTCATGCCCGCGCCGCCGATGAAACGGCCTACAACGATCATGTCAACAATGTTGTACACCGCCTGCAGCGCGTTGGACACAAACAGCGGGAAAGCAAAGCTCAAAAGCAGCTTCGTCACATTGCCGCTGGTCAGGTCCTTGACCATGGACTGATTTTTCTGACTCATACCCCTAGCCTCTTTCCGTATAGCTTTTGTACCCAAAAATTATACTTGATTCACAGCTGATTTGCAAACAGCATTCCTATTTTACCAAATGGCGGATGATCAGTTCACGCGCCTGCTTGGCTGCGCCGCAGGCTTCCTCGCCAAGCACCACATGCCTTGCGTCAGCCAACAGATGCATCTGCACGTTCTTCATCCCCGCGCTGTCCAGCTGCTTTTTCACCGCAGCCACACCTTTGCCGCCGTTGCCTACAGGGTCATCCTTGCCGGAAATCAGCAGCACGGGCATATCCTTGTTCCATGCAGCACAGGCATTCCCGGCGCCGGTGCGTTTCATGCATTCCAGCAATCTCAGGAACATACCCGAAGAGATATCCTTTCTGCACAGCGCATCGGCAAGATATCCATCCAGCGCTTTTTCATCCGCCAGCAGCCAATCCGAATGCGTGCGGTTGGGTTTGAATTTCTGATTGTACGCACCGAAGGACAGTTGCCTTACAAGGTCGGTGGTCTGATCAAAACCGCCCTTTTTCACCTGCCCCTTCACGATGGCGCACATCACATTCAGCAGCCACGCAGGCTGGCTGCCCGTGCCCATGATGACCGCGCTTGCAACCCCTTCAGGCCATCTGCCCAGATATTCCCGCAGCAAAAAAGAGCCAAGCGAAAAGCCCAGCATATGGCGCGGCACTTCGGGAAAACGTTCGCCCGCCCATGCAAACAGCAAATGCATATCCTCGAGCGATGCTTCCCAGCCATCTTCCCCAAAAGCAGCCACCTCAGCGCTGCCTTCATGCTTGCCGTGACCGCGCAGGTCGAAGCCGACCGCCGCGATTCCCTCAGCGGTCAGCTCGCGGGCAAAGCCTTCATAACGCCCGATGTGCTCCGTCATGCCGTGCGCGATCTGCAAAACACATTTGGGCGCACCCTCAGGCAGCCAAAGCACGGCAGGCAGTTTCATGCCGCCAAAACCGATATGGTCAAAATATTCTGTATGCATGGTGTAACCTCCGCAACGGTTTGATGCGCTCGCACCGCAACCATTATATCCCATCCCGCCTTGCTTGAACAGAGGAAATCCTCCGTTGCAGGGATGCGCCCTCACTCTGTAGAAAAGATATACATCTCTTCATTCCTTTCAGGAGGACCTATGCCCCAGATCATTCACATTCAGGATCTGTCCCATCCCGGTCTGGCTCCCTATGTGCGTTTGACCGAGGCGCAGCTGCGCAGCCGTCAGCACCCGCGTCAGGCGCTTTTCATTGCCGAAAGCACGCGCGTGATCGAGCACGCGCTGGATGGCGGATGCGAGCCTGTTTCCATGCTGATGGAAGAAAAACACATTTACGGACAGGCAGCGGATATTCTGAAGCGCTGCGGCGATGTTCCTGTTTATACCGGGCCGTCCGAGTTGCTTGCCAACCTTACAGGCTACCAGCTGCACCGCGGCATCCTGTGCGCCATGCGCCGCCCCGAGGAGACTTCTCCCTCCGCCGTTCTTCAAAACGCGCGCAGGGTCGCCGTTATCGAGGGCGTTGTGGACCCCACCAACATCGGCGCCATTTTCCGTTCGGCAGCCGCGCTGAATATGGATGCCGTGCTCATCGACCCCACCTGCTGCGACCCCTTGCACCGCCGCGCCGTGCGCGTGAGCATGGGCACCGTATTTCAGGTGCCGTGGGCGCGCATCGGTGAAAAGCCTGCCACCATGGCAGGCGAAGGCATCTCGCTTTTGCGCAGCCACGGTTTCAAAACCGCCGCCATGGCGCTCAACGATTCTGCCGTTTCCATCGACGACCCTCAGCTTGCCGCCGAAGAAAAGCTGGCGGTCATCCTTGGCACAGAAGGCGACGGCCTCCCCCTGTCTACCATCGACGCCTGCGATTATTGCGTCATGATCCCCATGTCGCACGGGGTGGATTCGCTCAATGTAGCTGCCGCCAGCGCTGTGGCGTTCTGGCAGCTTGGAAAACGCTAAAAAGTACAAACGAGCCATTCAGCAGCACTTTGCAATTCACGACCAGCGGCTAAGCCGTTCGCTTTCCCGCGCCCACAGAAGCACTTTCCCTGTGTAGTCCAAGCGTTCCGGCGACATGTACCGCCGCTGCCTGCACAACAGCATCACAGGCTGGCTGACCTATGTCCAGCGGCTGATCATGGCTGCGGATGGCAACGGCGCAACGTCACGGCTGTATGCTTTCTGCGAAGCGGATATACAAGTTAGCAAGGGACTCAAGAACTATACCGGCTATCAGGTATATCCCAAAACGTCTTGGAACTATACGCTAGAGCTTTCTTACGCCGAAGACGCACAGCTGCTTGAAACACTCGGCGTTAAACCACAGTCCTAGAACACTCCCGATGCGCCGGTGCTGCTGGGGGTAAAGGGCTGCAGGCTGAATGCGCGGAAGATCACCAACAACATGATCGATCTCATTCCGTCAAGCCCTGTCAGCCGCGAAAGCAAAACCGAATCCCTCCTACAGCTCCCTATGGGCTACGCCCATCTCAGGATATACCGCTTCCTCACCATGAAGAAACCTGCTAACGATCAACAAATCATAACCACCCGTCATACGGGTAGTTTGCCCAAAGGCTAAATGCCTTTATTACCGACCAGCGTCAAAGGTGCTGGCTTTCACAATGTTTAAGCCTATTCACTTTGTCACTTTTGCTGCCCCCTCGAGGGGCATTTGTATTACTTGCCACCCTTAAAAGGGGCTTCGTATTCTTTCACACTCAATCCGTCAAGGGCGATATCATGCTTATCTTGTTCCGCTATGTACTTCTTGTGCGTTGCTTCGTTCATTCTCTCAGTTGATACACAATACCCTTCTGCCTAGAATCTCCGATTTCCTTACTTGTACTTTAGGTTTGCATGATTATCGAATATCATAAGTGCACTCTTTCCTTTCAAGTACCCATCAAACTTGACACGCTCATTTTCGGTGGTATACTCAACAACAGATGGACATGATCCGGCATCATACGTCCTTCGATTATCGCCACTCCTTTGTATTTGCACATCCACTTGGTATGTGCCAGACTATGCGTTTGGTTTGCCATACATTTCACCTTTCTTTTTGCAATAGGCCTGACCACCTTTATTGTACTTGAAGGGTTTTTTTTTTTTTTAACTTTTCTTCCCCCCCCGCATGGGGGGTGGTCTTCTGTTTCGCTTTGCTTAACTACCTAAAGGCAATAAACAAGGGCTGTATTCATTGCAGAATACAGCCCTGTCGCAAGCATCATTGCGTAGTAATGATGCAAACAAGGATATAACCAAATTTCAAACATGCGCTCATGTTTCAGCGTTGATTAACCCGAATATTTGCCCTACCGCCTGCTTGCTCTCATTCGTCAGCGCATCGCAATTAGGGCAAAAGTGAAAATAAGTTCATTAAGATCCTCCAAAAGCTACGGTTTCAATCTGATAATTTCAGCATATCCACAACCGTTACTTTTCCCGGCTTACAGTACTTTTGTTTTCACTTTCCTTACCTGACAGGCTCCGCTTCTATCGTTGACTGTTCGAACAAGTTCTTTTTTGATGACAACACAAGTTTTATCATCAGCACACGCGAGAGAAAACCACTCCGTTTGACTTGCAACGATCAAACCTATTTTTCAAAGCTACGTTTTCCTGTCATGCTTCACGCTGCCGTGCGTTTTCACGCATCATTCTTACTGTGCATCGATGACGTATTCCATCGTCTCGGTCACATCGATCTCAATCGTGCCCTTGCACAGCTTCAAGCCACTGATGCTGGCGGTTGCCTCCTGCGCAACTTCGCCGGCAACGCTTTCAGCCTTTACCAGGCAGCCATTTTCGGCCAGACCATCCACGGTGAAGACGTACTCGTCAGCTTCGCCAAGAGCGATCAGGGCATCCTGAGCAACGAAGTTCACAGGAATGACCAGCGCATACTCACCAACAACAAAGCGGATCTCGGTTTTGCCAAGTTCGCTCAGTTCGTTGATAAGGCTCTCGACCAGCACCAGCTTGCGAAGAGTATAAACGCCGTTGGCATCCGCCTCAGCAGTAATAACACAAACGTCGTTTTCTTCAGTCATGGTATACGGCATAGCTACGTCAGCGGCATTAAAGACAATAGAACCAATGCTGGCAGCCAGCGCATCCGTACGATGAGCCACGTAAGAATGGCCGCAATTCTTGCAAGTGTAACGGGTATATCCGCCCTTGGTCAGAGTGGGAGCTACCTTTCTGGTGCGATATGCATGGCCAACAGCAGGAAGCACTTCGCTCTCTACGTTGCCGCAGTTGCTGCAGATTCTTACCTTGCTGCCATCGGCAGTACAGGTAGCAGCAGTCTTCTCGTTCCATTCGCCGTAGTTATGGCCAACAGCGAGAAGCGTTTCACTCTCCACATTGCCACAGGTGCTGCACATTCTTACCTTGGTGCCATCGGCAGTACAGGTAGCGGCAGTCTTCACGTTCCATTCGCCATAGCTATGACCAACAGTAGGAATCGTTTCGCTCTCCACGTTACCACAGGTGCTGCACATTCTTACCTTGGTGCCGGTGGCACTACAGGTAGCGGCAGTCTTCACGTTCCATTCGCCGTAGTTATGGCCAACAGTAGGAATCGTTTCACTCTCCACGTTGCCGCAGTTGCTGCACATTCTTACCTTGGTGCCGGTGGCACTACAGGTAGCGGCAGTCTTCACGTTCCATTCGCCGTAGCTATGGGCAACAGTAGGAATCGTTTCGCTCTCTACGTTGCCGCAAGTGCTGCACATTCTTACCTTGGTGCCGGTGGCACTACAGCTAGCAGCAGTCTTCACGTTCCATTCGCCGTAACTGTGAACGTGTTCTTCTGCCATTGCAACAGTGGCCGATCCAATCATCAAACACAGAACAGCGACCAAAATCGCATAAACAATTTTTTTCATTGTTTGTCTCCTTGCTAATCTGAGAAAAAGGTAGCCAGCAGGCTATACTGGCTACCTTTGTCCATTGGTTAGTAATCTTCCTCCACAACGCTGATGATTTCACCGCAAATCGTGCAAGTGGTGGTCACTACACGCTTGCTGAAATCGGCATTGAAGTCATAGGATTTCTTTTCGGTATGACCCTTGGCAGCAATCACAGCACCTTCAGCGAGAACTTCGCCGCAGACAGAGCAGACGGTGTCGGCTTCCTTGCCGGCAGCGGTGCAGGTAGCAGCAGAAGCGTTGCCGGCGGATACGCCGTTGTGGCCCTTGGCAGCAACTTCATCAGCAACGTAGCTGTCGCCGCACTCACAGGTATAAGTGGTGTAGCCAGCTTCGGTGCAGGTGGGAGCAGTTACGTTGGCCTTGTAGGAGTGGGTGTGAGTTTCAACCAGTTTGTCGATGCTCTCGGTCTTGGTGGTGCCGCAATCAGCGCAGGTGAAGGTCTTAACGCCTTCGGCCTCAACGGTGGGCTCGGTGGTAACCTTGCCGTTGTCCCACTTGTGAGCGGAAGCATTAACAGAGCCTTCTTCGCGGTTCATCTCAGCGCCGCACTCGGAGCACTCATACCAGTAGTAGGCGGGGAACAGACAGGTGGCTTCTTCGGTCTTTACAACTTCGTAGTTGTGTTCGCCCAGCTTGCCGCTCTTGTCTTCGCCGTTCTTCTCAGCGCCGCACTCGGTGCACTCGTACCAGTAGTAGGCGGGATACTGACAGGTGGCTTCTTCGGTCTTTACAACTTCGTAGTTGTGTTCACCCAGCTTGCCGCTCTTGTCTTCGCCGTTCTTCTCAGCGCCGCACACAGAGCACTCGTACCAGTAGTAGGCGGGGAACAGACAGGTGGCTTCTTCGGTCTTTACAACTTCGTAGTTGTGTTCGCCCAGCTTGCCGGTCGTGTCTTCGTAGTTCTTCTCAGCACCGCAGACGGAGCACTCGAACCAGTAGTAAGCGGGGAACTGGCAATCAGCAGCCTGCTCCTTCACCAGCTCGTAGTCGTGCTCAGCCAGAACGCCGGTCGGATCTTCGTGGTTCTTTTCTTCGCCACAGAGGGTGCACTCGTACCAGTAGTAGCCAGGCAGCTCACAGGTGGGTGCCAGAGACTTCACCAGTTCGTAGTTGTGCTTGCATTCGTCGGTCTCGCCGCACAGCATGCAGACACCGTTGTAGAAGAAGTGATTGTCGTTCTTAGCCAGAACCTGCTCAGAAACGATCTCTTCGCAAGCCACGCAGATCTCCTGCTGCAGGCCTTCAGCCTCACAATTCGCTTCGATGGTGAAGGTGTAGGTCTTCTCGTGCTCGCAAACGGGAATCATCATCACAAAGCCGCAAACGTCGCACTTGCCATCGTTGGTAACATCAACATGGAAGCCAGTGGCTTCGCCAACTTCGCCATTCTTTTCAATGCCGCAGACGGAGCACTTCTTCCATACGTAAGCGGGCTCGGTGCAAGTAGCATCCAGCTGCTTCACGATTTCGTAGTTATGGGGTGCCAGAGCGCCGGTGGTGTCTTCGCCGTTCTTCTCAGCGCCACACACAGAGCACTCATACCAGTAGTAAGCGGGCTCGATGCAGGTAGCGTCCAGAGTCTTCACGACTTCGTACTTATGGGCAGCCAGAGCGCCAGTGGTGTCTTCGCCGTTCTTCTCAGCGCCACACACAGAGCACTCATACCAGTAGTAAGCGGGCTCGATGCAGGTAGCGTCCAGAGTCTTCACGACTTCGTACTTATGGG
>JAZKYW010000278.1:0-2303 GCA_045612325.1 Candidatus Limiplasma sp.
GCGCCGCCGTGCGCCGGGACCCCGGGGGGGGGCCCCCTGGGGCGGGGTGCCGGGGCAGCCCCCCCGCCCGTCCCCCCGTCACTTCTCTCCGGACTTCGCCAGATAGTACGCCAGACCGGCAACGGTGAGCGCACCGCCCAAAGCAACGAGGGGCGTGGGAATTTCGCCGAAAATGATCATGGAAAAGATCATCGCGCCAACAGGCTCGCCCAGCAGGGCAAAGCTGACCACATTGGCGGACACGCCTTCCAGCGCATAGGTGAATACGGTATGCCCAAGCAGCGTGGAGCCGATAACGAGACCTGCCATCCACGGCAAAGCCGCGGCGGGCATGTGGAATCCGCCGTCCATGGGCAGGGCAAAGAGCAAAGCGAACGCCGTCATGAAATACAGCACAGGGGTGTAGATTTCAGCGGCAAGGGTGCGGCGGATCTCGCGGTTGGTGAGCCAGTGGCCCGCCATCAGCACCGCGCCCGCAAGCGCCAGCAGATTGCTCTTGAGCTCATCGCCGCCCGCCGCGCTCTGTCCGCCTGCGAGGCCCGCAAGGGCAATGGTCAGCGCGCCAAGCAGCGCAAGCCCCGCGCCCGGCAGCGCTCGGGCAGGGGTCTTTTCGTGAAACAAAAGCCATCCGAACAGCGCCACAAACAGCGGCTGGGTGCACACCAGCGCAACGGAGGCAAAGGTGCTGGTACCTGTGAGGGAAGTGATCCACGTCAGGTAATGCCCTGCCAGGAACAGTGCGGACAGCACCGAAAGCAATCCTTCCCGTTTGGAAATACGAAGGGGGAGTTTCTTTTTGCGCATCTGCGCAAACTCAATGGGGCTCAAAAGCAGCGCAGCCGCCAGCATGCGCAAAAACGCCACGCTCGCGGGCGATGCGCCCGCATTCAGCGCGCCCTTGATCATCGGGCCCGAATAACTGACCATGCACACGGCAAAAACGACCATCACCAACGGAGGAATCTTTTTCACCTTCATGCGTCTGCGCCTTCCTTGCGTGCTTTTTCGTCCTTCAGGCGCTTGAGCCATACCATCAAAACCGCCACGTCCGCGGGGTTCACGCCGGGGATGCGCCCCGCCTGGCTCAGGCTTTGGGGACGCTTGGCGTTCAGCTTCTGACGGGCTTCGATGCGCAGGCTTTCGATCCTGTCATAATCCACATCGTCGGGGATGAGCCAATCCTCCATGGCGCGGGTGCGCGCCACCTGCGCGCGCTGCTTTTGCAGATAGCCCTCGTACTTTACGCCAAGCTCGGTCTGCACCTGCACGTCATCGGCATAGTTTGCGATGTCCGCGCACAGGGGGCGCAGGCTTTCAAGGGTGATATCGGGGCGGCGCAGCAGGTCCTCCGCCGTGATGGTATCGCGGGTGAAGGGCTGGTTATGGCTTTCCAGCCACGCGTCACGCTCGGGGGATACGGGCAGCTTGCAGCCTCGAAGGGCTGAGCGCAGGTTTTCCGCGCCTTCGCGCTTTTGGCTCATCAGCTGCATGCGGCGTTCGCTTGCCAGACCGCGCTGATAGCTCAGCTCCGTCAAGCGCATATCGGCGTTGTCCTGACGCAGAAGCAGACGGTATTCCGAGCGGCTGGTCATCATGCGGTAGGGCTCATCCGTGCCCTTGGTGCACAGGTCGTCCACCATCACGCCGATGTAGCCCATATCGCGGGTGATGATGAGGGGATCTTTTTCCTGCAGGCGGCACGCGGCGTTGATGCCCGCAAGGATGCCCTGCGCGGCGGCTTCCTCATAACCGCTGGTGCCGTTTACCTGACCCGCAAAGAACAGACCGGGTACGCGGCGGCTTTCCAGCGTGAGCTTGAGTTCCGTGGGGTCGATGCAGTCATACTCGATGGCATAGGCAAGGCGCACCAGCACCGCTCGCTCAAGGCCCGGCACCGTGCGGTACATGGCCCACTGCACATGCTCGGGCAGGCTGGAGGACATGCCCTGCACATACCATTCGGGGCTGTTGAGGCCCTCGGGCTCAAGGAAGAGCTGATGACGGTCCTTATCGGCAAAGCGGCGCACCTTGTCCTCAATGGAGGGACAGTATCTTGCGCCCGTGCCCGTGATATCGCCGCGGAGCATGGGGGAAAGGTGCAGGTTTCCGCGGATGATGCGGTGCGTTTCCTCATTGGTATAGGTGAGGTAGCACATGCACTGATTTTTGAGCGGATACTTTACGCCGATGTTTTCCTCCTGCGCCACCGTCAGAAAACTGAACGGCACGATGGGGTCGTCGCCCACCTGCGGTTCCATCTTGTCAAAATCGATGGAGCGCACGTCGATGCGGGCGGGCGTGCC
>JAZKYW010000279.1:0-2433 GCA_045612325.1 Candidatus Limiplasma sp.
GTACAGCTACTTCAAAGGTGTCGATTTCTCCACTGACCCAACACAGGTAGCAGACGGTCGAAGCCCCTACGCTCTCAATCTGATCAGTGACTTGGCAGGCTTCCCCGAAAAACGCGCAGGCTGGCGCACCCTGCACCAACAGGGCGGCGCGGCAAACGGCCTGTTTTATGCCATCATCGGCGAAACCCCGCGCTTTATCGCGCACATTGGGACAAGGCTATACGCATGGACGGATGACAGCATCGCAGAAATCAACGGCACAATGGCAGATGCCAAGAGCACGGCCTTTGTGCACGGCAAAAAGCTGTATCTGCTGGACGGCGCGACCTATCAGGTATTGGCCGATATGGATGGTGTGCTGACCCTCACCAGCGTGACCGACGGCGAGTGCTTCGTTCCCACCACGGTCATCGGTGCGAGGCCTGACGGCAGCGGCACGGCTTTGGAAGCGGTGAATCTGCTGACCCCCAAGCGGATCAACAGCTTTGCCGGTGACGGAGAAACCAAGGAATACCATCTTGATGCGACCGAATTGGACGATACGCCCATCACGGCCACTGTAGAGGGCGAAGAAAAGAGCGAAGGCAACGGCTTCAGCGTGAATCGCGAGACGGGCGTTGTTACCTTCGACACTGCACCCCCTGTGTACGCAGGCGGCAGCGGCGTTGACAACGTAGTCATTCGCTTCGCTAAGACCATCGAGGGCTACGCGGACAAGATCAACAAATGCACGTTCTTCGCTCACTACGGCTATAACAACGATAACCGACTGTTCTTCTCCGGCAACCCCGACAGCAAGAACACCGACTGGCAGAGCGGCCTTGATGACCCCACCTACTTCCCCGACACGGGCTATACCAATGTCGGCTCGGACGGCTCGGCCATCATGGGCTATCTGAAGCAGTACGAAAACCTGCTGGTCATCAAGGAAGACAACGAGCAGGATGCAGAAATCTTCCTGCGTACTGCGGGACTGGATGCAAACAACACCGTGTATTTCCCGCTCGCACAGGGCGTGAAGGGCGTGGGCGCGATCAGCCGCCACAGCTTTTCCACCTTGCGAGATGACCCGCTGTTCCTGGCCCGCGAGGGCGTGTATGCCATCGCGTCGAGCAGTATCACCCAGCAACGGGCAACGCAAAACAGGAGCTATTTCGTAGACGCAAAACTGCGCACCGAGGAAAACCTAAAAGACGCAGTGAGCGTGGTCTGGAATGACATGTATCTGCTGTGCGTCAATAACAGATGCTACGTTGCCGACTCCCGACAGAAATCCAGCGTTGGCGAGTCTTTCGGATACGAATGGTATTACTGGGACAACATCCCCGCAAGAGTGTTCCTTGAGCATGATGGTGCGCTGTACTTCGGCACCGCTGATGGCAGGATTTGCAAGTTCAACACCGATGACCCGCTGATGTCCCGCTACAACGATGACGGCAAGCCCATCGTTTCCCGCTGGTCTACCAAGGCCGATGACTTTGGCTCGTTTATGTTCCGAAAGACCATGACCAAACGCGGCAGCGGTGTAATGATCAAACCCTATACCCGCTCCTCCGTGAGAGTGTACGCGGTGACTGAGGCGGGCATCGAACGCAGCATCAAATATAGCACGATGGACATCTTCAGCTTTGCGGACATCGACTTCGGACGCTTCACGTTCAACACGTCCGACAGCCCGCAGGTAGTGCCGTTCAACAAAAAGCTCAAGAAGTTCATCAGCCTTCAGATCGTGCTGGAAAACAAGGAGCTTGATGAGGGCTTTGGCACTTACGGCGTAGTTGTCCAGTATGTGGTCGGCAACTACGTCAAAAAATAAAAGGAGGGCAGAGCAATGGCTTACACTATCAAAAGCGGTGACAGGCTCGGCAGCCTGGCGAAACAGTACAACACTACTGTTGACCAGCTGATGGCCTTAAACCCGCAGATTACCAACCCCAACAAGATTTACGCAGGGCAGAGCCTTAACCTGCCTGGTCAAGTGCAGGCAGGACCTGAGCCCATCGAGGTGGTCGATTCGGCAGGCGGCGCGGCGGCAGCTGCGGCGGCCAACAGAACCACCCGACAGTCGCCCGAAGATTTGGCCGCGTTTAACGCTGCGCTTGCCGCCAGCATGGTCAGCGGCGGCGGTGGTGGCATTGGCGGCGGCGCACCTTCGCTCGGCGTTTATGACGAGGCCATCAACAACTACAACAACGCGGTGGCTGGTCTGCGCGACTACTACACCAAGTACCAGGCCGATCAGAACGAACAGATCGCACAGGCCTACGAAAACGCCCGCAGACAGGCGTATGTCAATTCCCGCCTTGACGCTATCGGCAACAACGAAGTTCTTGCTTCCATGGGTCTGAGCGGCAACCTGTATACCTCCCCTCAGAGCGGCTACACCGAAACTGCACGAATTGCCGAAAACCTTCAGATGCGCAACGCGATTGC
>JAZKYW010000280.1:0-7298 GCA_045612325.1 Candidatus Limiplasma sp.
CTCCTGCCTGCGCTTCTGCGCAGGCAGGGGCTGGTCTTTTTTGTTTTGGGCAGGTTCTAAGACCGCCGAAGGTCAAACAACGACCTTCGGCTCGCTTGGGGGGGCACGGCTTGGCTGAAGGGTAGCCCTCCAAGCATCAAAAAAACGGCGTTCCTTTTTCGGGAACGCCGTTTTGCTTTATTTGCCCGCTTCTTCCAGAATGCGGTCTGCGAGTTTTTCGCTGATGCCTTCCACCTGCATCAGTTCCTCCTTGCTTGCTTCAAAGATGCCCTTCACGCTTCGGAAATGGCGGATGAGCGCGGCCTGTTTCTTCGGGCCGATGCCTTCGATATCGCTCAGGCGGCTTTTGAGCTGGCTTTTGCCGCGCAGCGCGCGGTGGTGGGTGATGCCGAAGCGGTGGGCTTCATCGCGCACAAACTGCACAAGGTGCAGCGCGTTGGAGCGTCTGTCCAGCACGATGGGGTCATCGGGGCGGTTGGGCAGATAGATCTCCTCATTTTTCTCCGCAAGGCCGAACATGGGGATATGAACGCCGCAATCGTGCATGGCCTGCTGGGCAAACGCCACCTGCTGGGGGCCGCCGTCGATGAGGATGACGTCCGGGAATTTGGAAAAGCTGCCTTCGTCCACGGGCAGGCCTGCGGCCTGACGCTCTTTGCGCTCCTCAAGGCCGTGGGTAAAGCGGCGGGAGATGGCTTCTGCCATGGAGGCAAAGTCGTTTGCGCCCTCGACCGTTTTGATGCGGAAGATGCGGTATGCCTTCTTGGCGGGCAGGCCGTTTTCAAACACCACCATGGCGGCAACGCTCTGCTGGCCCTGCGTATTGGAGATATCGTAGCCTTCGATGCGCAGCGGCATTTTGGGCAGATTCAGCTCCTGCTGCAAGGCAAGCATCGCCTGACGGGTGCGCAAATCGCGCACGGCGGCGGACTGACGGTGCTTTTCCAGCGCATCCGAGGCATTCTTCAGCGCGATTTTGACAAGGTCTACCTTGTCGCCGCGCTGCGGCACAGCCAGCGTGACCGCGCCGCCGCGGCGCTCGCGCAGCCAGCTTTCCAGCGTCTCCTGCGAGTCCTGCGGCAGGGTCTGCACAAGCACATTGCGCGGGATGAGCAGTTCATCATCATAATACTGGGTGATGAACGTGGCAAGGATATCGGCAGCCTCTTCGTCGCCGCTGTTTTCCATCAGGAAGGCGCGCCCGCCCTCCATGCGGCCTGCGCGGATGTGCGTAAGCTGCACCATGGCGTCGCGTCCGTCCTGTGCAACGGCAAGGATATCCTGCTCCACATCGCGGGTCTGTATGGCGTGCTGCTCTTCCATCAGCTGCTTCACATCGGCGATTTTATCGCGCAGAAGCGCTGCGTTTTCGTATTCCAGACGCATGGCGGCGGCCATCATTTCATCCGTCAGCCATTTGATCAGCTCACGGCTGTCGCCCGAAAGGAAGGCGATGACACGGTCGAGGATGGCGCGGTAGTCCTCCTGCGAGATAAGCCCCGCGCACGGCGCTTTGCACCTGCCGATTTGGTGATTCATGCAGGGGCGGCGAGGCGTTTTGAGCGGCAGATTCAGATTGCATGTGCGCAGCGGGAAAAACCTGCGCACCTCCTCCACCACCTGCCGCACGGCCGTTGCGCCGATGTAGGGGCCAAAGTATCTGGCGCCGTCGCGTCTGTCCATGCGGCGGGCGAGGGTAAGGCGCGGATAGGCCTCGCTCAGGTCGATGCGCAGGTAGGGATAGTGCTTGTCATCCTTGAGCAGGATGTTGTAAAACGGCTTGTGCTTCTTGATGAGGTTGCATTCCAGCGTCAGGGCTTCAAAATTGGTCTGGCAAAGCATCAGGTCAAAATCATCCACACGGCTCACCATGGCAGCCACCTTGGGCGTATGCGAGCCGTGGAAATACGAGCGCACACGGTTTTTCAGGTTGACCGCCTTGCCCACATAGATGATCTCCCCCGCGCTTTTCATGATGTAGCAGCCGGGGCTGTCGGGCAGCATTTTGATTTTGTACTCAAGGTTGGGGTTCACGCGGTAATCCTCCTGATGAATGGAAAAGCGCCGGAGGCCGGCTGGACCTCCGGCGCTCGCGCCTCAGGGCTGATAGTAATGGGTAACGCGGCAGACTTTGCCGCTGCCGTCCAGATGATACTGCAAGATCCACATGTTGCCTGCCACGGTGGAGCAGCTGTACTGCACCGTGCGGCTGCCGTCAGCATTGACCAGCACCTGACCCACAGCGGGATAATTCCAGTACAGGCCGCGGGTGCTGTCCAGATTGGGCAGCATGCCGCAATCCTGATAGGCGGCGGTGACTTCCGCCTCGGTGCTGCCAAAGGCCACGCCGCGCGGCATGTTGGCAATGGCGCGGGTCATGTCGATGCGCACCAGCTTCCACGCGCCGTTTTCCAGCAGGAACACCGCATAGCCCCAATCGTAATTGAGGTGGCGCGCCTCGGCGGCAAGGCCGAGATAGTTGGAGGTAAGGTCCTCACGGGGCTCGCCGAAGGCGGCCTTGAAATCCGCCATAGTGGTGGCGTTGAGGGTGAAGCTGCCGAAGGTATCCGCCTCCTGATAGCGGGAAAGCGGCCAGGGGTTCACATCAAACTTGTACTTGACCTCCAGAATGGAGCTCATTTTGCCGTACTGGTTGATGCAGATGGCCTTGAGCGTTACATAGCCGGAGGGCAGCTTGATGGGCGTGCCGTCATAGATGGGACTGTTCTCGGTAGGCGTGGAGCCGTCAATGGTGTAGTGATACACATAGTGCGACTCGATTTCAGCGATTTCGGCCTTTTTGAGGTCCTTTTCATTGGCAAGCACGCCGGGGCGCAGGCTCACATCGCGCAGGGAGCGGTAGGTGTTGGGCGCGAGGTTGCACTTGGGCGCGGGGGGCGAGGGATAGTAGAAGGAATAGTTGACGCTGAGCTCGTCGGAGACAAGGTCGCCGCTGACGCATACGGCGCGCAGCGTTACGCTGCCTTCCTGAGGCACGAAGGTGCCTTCCCTGAGCAGGATGCCATCCTGCGGCAGCACTGCGGCGTCGTCGGTGGTGTAGTAAACGTCATAGTTCTGGGGGGAGGTAAGGTAAACGTTGCCCTCCAGCTTGTTGATTTCATAACGGCCCGCACGCAGGCTGACCTGAGGCGTTTTGGGGATGTAATCCTCACGCTCCAGACGGAAGGACTCGCGGTCGGTGTTCTTGTAGGCGGTCAGCATCATCGCCGCGGCTTCGGGGCGGCGTTCCTGCGCCTGATACAGGCGGATGAGCGCGATGTAGGCTTCCGAGCGGGAGGGGCTTACATCGTTGATGAGGTGCAGATAGACCTCCTCAGCCTTGTCATCCTCCACGTTGAGCTCATAGGTGTTGCCCAGCAGCAGCAGACCGTCATAGTTTTCGGGGTCTACGATGTCGCCGATGCGGAAACATTTGATGGCCATGACAACATCGCCCGCATCCAGATACTCCTGCGCAGTGAGCCAGTAGGCCTGCGGGGTGGCTTTGCCCCACTCCGCCAGCAGCGCCTCACGCTCGGGCTGGGCCATCTGGTCGCGGGTGACGGCAAGCTCAAACATGCTCTCGGTAACGGAAAGGGTGTTGCGGCGTGCAGTGCTGCGCTGGCCCGCATCGCTTTTTACGGAGTAATACCAAATGCCTGCGCCTATGCCGGCAGCCACGACTGTCACGATCAGAAGAATGACCATCCAGTTGATCTTGCCTGCACCGGGACGGCGGGGCGCGGTCTTTTTGTGCTTGAGGCTGGGGGTGTGCAGCTTGGCTTCGACAGGCACGCCGCGGCGGGTGTTGGGGCGGCTGCCGCCGTTATCGTAAATGGGGCGGGAGGCCCTTCTGCGCGGCTCCTGCGTGCCTGCGGGCATCAGCTCGTAATCGCCGTATTCACGCACCTCGCCCTGCTTGGGAGGCAGAGTGGGCGAGGAAGCGCTTACGCGGCCCTGACGGATGGCGCGAACGCCGCTGTCGTAGCTGCCTGTGGCGCTGTACTTGCCCAGATACGTGCCGCAGCGGTCACAAGTGAGCGAGCCGTTGGGCATGGAGTTGCCGCAGTGTTCACAAATCATAGAGGCTCCTTTCGGGGCGCGTATTACGCCCCTTTGTTGACAAGCCGCTCGTTGATCATCAATTCAAAACGCTGACCGAGGAAAGCGGCTGCCTGTTCGCACATCGTGATGCGCGACATGTAGATGCTCAAAAATTCCAGCACGCTGGAGGTGCCGTCCATGCGCAGTTCCTGACGGATGACCTTGCGCTCACGGTCCACAACGACGCGGTTTTCCTGAATGGCGCAGTTTACGCGGTCGTGCGGGTCGGTGGGGTCATAGTTGGTGGTGCGTACGCGGCTTTTGTGCGCGTCGGACTTGTCCGCCAGCGCAAGGGCGGCGGATACGGGGCTGGAGATAAAACCGATCTGCTCCTCGTGGTTGCCCACGGCGGTGATGATCTCCACCACATCGTGGATGTTCATGCCCATTTCGCGCAGGATGGGATAGAGCAGCGCCGCGCCGTTGGGGCCGTGGTCGTGACGGTTGACGCTGTTGCCCACGTCATGCACCCAGCCCGCGATGGCGGCAAGCTCGGTCTCGCGGTCGGTGTAGCCCAGCTCACGCAGAATGTATCGCGCGGTCTGGCTGACATAACCCACATGGCGCGGGCCGTGGTCAGTATATCCCATGGCCGTAAGGTAGCGGTTAGCCGCATGTACCAGCGCCTGAATGCTTTCGTTTTTCTGGATATCCTTGAGAGTGATCATAAAAACTCCTTCGGTGCTGCGCACGGTTCAAACGCCGCGGCAAGCAGCTCACAAATCCCCTGACCGCAAAGCGGTCAGCAACGGGTCAAGGGCGAAGCCCTTGCAGGGGTGCAGGAGGCGGAGCCGCCTGCCGGGGTGAGGGGCAGAGCCCCCACCCTTGCTCTCGCGAAACGTCAGGCGAGCCGCAGCAAGCAAGTCATGCAACCTGACCGCAAAGCGGTCAGCAACGGGTCAAGGGCAAAGCCCTTGCAGGGGTGCAGGGGGCGGAGCCCCCTGCCGGGGTGAGGGGCAGAGCCCCCACCCTTCCCTTCGCCAAGCGCCGGGCGAGCCGTGGCACCCTCCGTGCCGCGGCGGTACCGCCGCAGCAAGCAAGTCACATCACCCCTGACCGCAAAGCGGTCAGCAACGGGTCAAGGGCGAAGCCCTTGCCGGGGTGAGGGGCAGAGCCCCTGCTTAGACGCGCTGGAGACGGCGGAAAGCCTTGTAGGTGGGGTCGTTGGTCCAGTCCTTGACGGGGGCTTCGCTGCCCAGACGTTCGATGGCGGAACGGATCTCGATGAAATCGGAGTAGGATACGTCGTCGCCTTCGGCTACATCCAGCAGATGCTCCAGGGCGCGGTCGTCATCCAGCTTGGCAAGGTAGCCGGCGTAAAGGCCGCGCTTTTCCTTGGTGGTCTTGAACTGCTCGAGGGCGAACTGGAATACATCCTCATCACCGGTGTAATCAGCCAGTACGTCAAGGAGGGCTTCCTTGCCGTTGGCGTCGGCGGCGTTGAAGGCGATCTTGGCGGGCTTGCGCACGGCTTCGCCCATCTGGCGCAGGCTCTCGAGGGCGTTGTCCAAGAGGTCTGCGTCATCGTTGCGTTCTACCTGCCAGCGGATGTAATCCACCATGGGCAGGGTGCTTGCCAGAGCGCGCAGGATCTCGATGGCGGTCATGCGGGCTTCCATGGGCGCGGTCTTGTCCTTGACCAGCTCCAGAAGCTGCTGTTCATCGCCCAGCTCTTCCAGACGGTCGAGCAGGGGATCGGGAACGGAGACTTCCTCGTTGAGGTATGCCTTGAGCAGCTCGCACAGCTCGGCGGCGGAATCAAACTTTTCAAAATAGGTGCCGGGGCAAGCGCCATCCAGCCAGTCGGCGGGAGTGTTGAGCCAGCGCAGGTATACATCGGGCACTTCGTTTTCCATGTCGTCGGGCTTGCGGAAACGGGAACGGTTCTTTTCGATCCAGTCGTTGAGCACGTCGGTAAACATGGCGTCAAAATCAATGATCTTCATAGGGGGCAGCCTCCTTGTCAAACTCTGTGATGATGCGGAAGGGAAGTCGGTTTCAGCGGGCAATGGTGCAGCAGACACATCCATGCCTGTGAGCGCAGACCGATGAGGCGGCACTGCTGCCAACGCGACATGCGGCTGACAACTGCCAGCGCCTGCGGGATGATCGCGCTGCCGACATGGTCGGCCAGTTGGTGGATGATCATGGTCAGCCTGCGCTGACGGAAGGTAGGCACGGGCGCGCTGACGCGGGTGGGGTCCACCTCGATAAAACGGTCGCGCGTCCAGCAAACGCAGGGCGTTTGCAGCTGAGAAAGCGCAAAACGCTTGGAGTGCGTTTCGGCGGGGTGCTGCATGAGCACCTGACGCAGCATGGCCTTGCGGTCGGCGGGCTGCATGGCGTGACACACGCCTGCAAACAGGGACATGCACCACGGCACGGGCAGGGTGAGCAGGAACATCAGACGCTTGCGCAGATGTTCCTCCTGAAGCAGGGTCTGAGCAAGGTTTTCGTAGCCCTGCTCGAGGAACGCATCCAGCAGCGGCGCGGAATACGCGGTCGCTTCTTCCAGGCTGCAGGAGCCGTAAAACATAAGCGTTTTGGCTGCAGCGCGCAGGTCTTTGGGCCTGCTGTGGGGCAGATACTCCGTTATGCGCGTGAAAAGCGCCTCGGAGGGAATGTCGTCGGGGTCGATTTCGCGGCAGAGGTGGATGTAACGCTGCGCTGATTGAAAATCGCCCAGCTTGAGCGAGCATACGCACAGGTCGTACAAAAGCGGCAGACGCTTGGGATGGCGGCGCAGATGATGCCTGAGCAGCGCCTGCGCGATAAAGAGCATCCGCAGAGCCGCGGCGGTGTGGCACACCAGACGGATATCCGCAGGCGTGCGGGCGATGCGGGCAGCCAGCATCAGCAGTACATAAGCGGAGTGACGTGCGCCCGACTGCTGCGCAAGCGCGGCGGCGGATACGAGCGTTTCGCAGCGCAGGGGGCGTGCCGATACGGCGCGCTCAACGTGCGCGAGACAGGCGTCCGTTTTGCCTTGCCTGAGACTGTACGCCGCTTCCAACAGCTCCAGCTGCGTTTGGGCGGAGCGCAGGCGCATCCTGCGCAGACGGGCAAGCGCGCGCTGCGCACCGTCCAGCTCACCGCGGGCAATGCGCCGCGCAGCGATGGTGAACAGCCCGTTTATGCGTGCCTGACGGCGCGTGTCGGGCAGACGGCGTCCGTCGTACATGTCCGCATAGTCG
>JAZKYW010000281.1:0-3102 GCA_045612325.1 Candidatus Limiplasma sp.
CGCGCGCCTGATTGGCATTGGCACTCAAAAGCAGTTTGTGATTACCGCCGGAACGAATGAGCAAAACAAGCGCATCACGCTCGGGCTGATTGACTTTGTCCACGCGTCCGCCAAGCAAAGTATCGCGCAGCTCGCGCTGCATAAAGGAAAGCGTAAAGCCGTCCATAGGCATAGTGAAGTATCCTCCTTCGGCAAAAAACGAAGTCTGTGTGCATCATAGCACAAGATGCAAAAAAGCGCAATCGCGGTCATGTGCGGACGCAGCTGTTCATAGGATGGAAATGCAAACGACTGCTGAGGAGTGAATACCATGAAAAAGATCAATCGGGCGGATATCGAGCGGGTACTGATTTTGTGCGCCGCTGTACTGGTTGTGGTTTTGGCATTGAAAGGCAGTGACCAGACCACCTCACAGGTGCTTGTGGAGCAGACAGAGATCCCCATTGCCCAAACCGCCGCGCAGCCGCAGGGCGAAACGGTATCGACCGTGGTTTTCTATGAAGACGGCGACGGATATCTTGTGCCTGTCACGCGGCAAATTGCCAAAACAGACGGCATTGCCAAAGCCACGCTGGGGCTGATGGTCAAGGACAGCGCAAACGATATGCAGGCGGCAAGGCTTGGTCTGCGTACGGTCATCCCTGAGGGAACGACGTTTGAAATCGATATCGCCAACGGGCGCGCAAACGTAAACGTCAGTAAGGAAGCGCTCACCTGTTCAAGCGCGGCGGAGGAAGCGCTGATGGTGGACGCCATCACCAACACCATGGCGTGCTTTGCCACTGTGGAAGAAGTAACGCTGGAGTTTGACGGACAGAAACGCAGCAAACTGACCTTTGGTACGGATGTAGGCGGCGTGTTCACAGGCGGCAATCTGAACCTTGAAAGCGTGGAAACTTTCTCCAGGGATGCAGGACTGGTGCAGCTGTACTTTCCTTCGCAGACAGGCAGGCTGCTCGTGCCTGTTACGCGCGCGGTGTTCAGCGATGCGGATATCAGCACCGCCGTGCTGGAGCTTGCCAAAGGCCCCAAGGATGACAGCGGTCTGGAGCGCGCCCTGCCCAAAGATTGCGGCGTGAAGGGCGTTACCATGAAAGACGGCGTCGTCACCCTCAATTTTTCCAAGGAGTTTAAGGAAACGCTGCAAGCCACCGATGGCGGCGACCAGGCCATCCGCGCGCTTTTGTTCACCTGCTCTCAGTTTCCCGGAGTAAAGAAAGTGGAAGTGCTGGTAGAGGGCGAAAAACTGGAAAAACAGCCCGATGCGCAGACCACCTTTATCAATGAGGAAGCGCAGGTGCTTGCGCAGTATCCGGGCGTAGTGGAATTGGATTGACGATATTGCTTGCAAAAAGCACGGCAGAGATGCTGCCGTGCTTTTTGATTTATGAAAGAAACTCGCTCAAACTGCGGCGGACGGTGCCGTTTGCCGAAACAACAGTCTCAGCCATGAGCATGGAGTTGAGCACTGCCTCTTCGGTGGCTTCTGCCATGGCGCGGAAGGCGGTATCGATATGGTCTTCGTGAAGGTGCTGCATATCCAGCAAAGCTTTTGAAGCCGTGTGGGGGATACGGTTGGCAGTGGTGAAGCCAAGGAATACCTCGCCGCTTCCGTGCCCGATAAAGGAGCCGAGCCGTGCCAGCCCCACGCCTGCGCGGCGGATGATACGCCTGAGCTGACGGTCGCTCACGGGCAGGTCGGTCGCCATCACGATGATGCAGGAGCCCTTGTCGGGCAGGGATTCATCCATCTGCTTTTGAATGTCTCTGCCGATGTTTTGCCCCTGGATGGTCAAATCGTTCAAACGGCCGTGGTTGGTAAGCGCAAGTACGCCCAGCGTGTACGTGCTGCCGTCAAACGTCATCACGCGCGATGCGCTGCCGATGCCGCCCTTGAGTCCGTGGCAGGTCATGCCTCTGCCTGCGCCCACAGCGCCCTGAGCAAAATCCTCCGCGGCGTCGGCAATGGCCTGCCGCACATGCGCTTCCCGTACGGCACGGGCGCAGATGTTGCTGAGGGATGCATCGTTGCACTCGCATACGATGGGGTTAACGCTGCGCAGGGCGATGCCGTCCTTTTCGCATGCTTCGATCATATAGCTGACCATCGCGTCATGCACAAGACCAACGTTGAGCGTATTGGTGAGCGCGATGGGCGTTTCGATCACGCCAAGCTCATCAAGCTGCATCAGGCCCGCCGTTTTGCCAAAACCGTTGAGCACATGGCAGGCGGCGGTCAGCTTGCGGGCAAAGGGGTTATCCGCGCAGGGCAGCACGACCGTTACGCCTGTTTGGATATCATCTTTTGCAATGGTGGTATGTCCGACACGTACACCGGGTATGTCAGTGATCAGATTTTTGGGGCCGGTGGGCATTTCGCCGGTCACAATGCCCAGTTCTCTTGCTGTTTTCATATGGATGCGCCTCCGTTGGGCTTACTGTATCACAGAAGCCGCAAGGAAACAAGTGCCTGTTTTGCTGGACTTTTGCAGCCCTTGCAGGTATAATTTCTGTATGTGCGTTTGCACCATTGATGAGTGATTCAAAGGAGATGTTCCTATGGCGCGTTTTGATCAGCGAAAGAACAACCAGCCCCGCCCCTGCAATATCATCACCAATTTTGTAGAAACTGCCGACGGCAGCTGCCTCATTTCCACCGGCAAGACCCGCGTCATCTGCACCGCCAGCGTAGAGGAAGGCGTGCCGCCCTTCCTGCGCAACACCGGCCGCGGCTGGGTGACGGCTGAATACGCCATGCTGCCCGCCTCCACCGGCCGCCGCAAGCAGCGCGACGGCATCAAGAAGGATGGCCGCAGCGTTGAAATTCAGCGCCTGATTGGCCGTTCCCTGCGTCAGGCGGTGGATATGACCAAGCTGGGCGAACGCACCATCACCCTCGACTGCGATGTGCTGCAGGCCGATGGCGGAACCCGTACCGCTTCCATCACGGGCGCGTATGTGGCGCTGGTGCTGGCGGTCAACAAGCTGATGCAGAACGGCCTGATCGAGGAAAACCCCATCATCGGTCAGGTGGCGGCCATCAGCGCCGGCATCGTGGATGATCAGCCCATGCTGGACCTGTGCTACATCGAGGACAGCAAT